>DAOTKE010000060.1:0-19562 GCA_035449085.1 Kiritimatiellia bacterium
ACCATCAGTCATCTATGGACTATGGGCGAAAAAAGCCGTTTCTTTACATGGCGGGCGTCAAAAATAGCGCGCCGCCAGCCGGACATCTTCCGCGATCTGGCGCGCGAGCGCCTCGGGCGACGCGAAAGTGCGCTCCTCACGCAAACGTGCGAGGAAAGCGACCTCGATGGATTGACCGTAGAGGTCGCCCTCGAAATCCAGCAGATGCGTCTCCAGCAACGCACGGTCCGGTATCATGTCCGTGAAGGTCGGGTGAACGCCCAGATTGGAGACGCCGTTGTAGGTCCGCCCCTGTACCTGCACATGTACCGCATAGACGCCGTTCGGCGGCAGCACCTCGGTTTCCGGCTGCAGGTTGGCGGTGGCGACATCCAGCGTGTGCCCCACACCGCGTCCGCGGATCACGGCACCGCGCACCGAGTAGGGCCGACCGAGCATGGCCGCCGCATCCGCCAGCCGACCCTCGCGCACGGCAAACCGGATACGCGTGCTGGAAATCTCCATGCCCTGATACTCGGCATACGGCACGATCACCACACGGAACCCATACAGTTTACCGAACTGTGCCAATAGCTCGGGCGTACCGGCCGCACGCCGTCCGAAACGCCAGTTGTGTCCGCAGCGGATCTCGCTGAGCTTGGCCGTATCGCCCTGTTTCCCGGTCTGCAACGGGACACGCGGACGCCCGCACAGCCAGCGGATGAAGGTCTCGGGCTCCTGTATGGCCAGTTGCCGCGTGAATTCAAGCAGCAGCACGCCGTCGACCCCGCTCTGCTCCAACAGCCCCAACCGCTCTTCCAAGGTGCTGAGCAGGGGCGGACATTTTGAGGGTGCGAGCACCGCCAGCGGGTGACGGTCAAAGGTGAGCACCCAAGCCTGGCCGTCCAGTTCGCGCGCGCGTTCAAGTGCAGCGGACAGAACACATTGGTGCCCACGATGAACGCCGTCGAAGAACCCGGCGGCCAGAACCAGCGGCCCTGGGATCTTGCGGAACTGCGCGGGTTGTGAAAGGATCTTCATGGCACGAAAGTACGTGCAACCCGCACCAGCGGAATCACACGCGCCGCAAGTTGGTCAGGCGTCAACGCAAGAATCTCATCAAGCGGCAGTGCGTCTTGAACATGAAACGCGCCGGACGCCGTGCGCCGCAACGCATCCAGGCAGGCCCCGCACCCGAGTGCCTGCCCCATGTCGTGGGCCAGCGTGCGTACGTAAGTGCCTTTGGTGCAGAGCACGTCAAACGTCACGAGAGGCGGTGCCCAGGCCGTCAGCGTCATCCGGTAGATGTGGACGAAACGCGGCTTACGCTCGACCTCCTGGCCTTTACGCGCCAGTTTGTAAAGCGGCACGCCGTCGACCTTGATCGCCGACACCATCGGCGGCGTCTGAAAAAGATCGCCCGTGAGCGCGGCCATCTGCGCCTCAACCTGCTCGCGCGTCACCGCCTCCCAAGGTTTCTCCTCCAGCGTCTCGCCGTCGCAGTCCTGGGTGGAGGTCGTGCGCCCAAGACGCATCTCGCCGGTATAGGCTTTGTCGCCGCCCATGATGCGATCCGACAGCTTGGTAGCCTTACCGAGCAGGATCACCAGTAACCCGGTGGCGTTGGGATCAAGGGTGCCGCCGTGTCCGACCTTGTCGATGAGGAATGTCTTGCGGATGCGGTGAACCACATCGTGCGAGGTCGGGCCGGCCGGTTTGTCTACCAGCAGCACGCCATCCAGAAAAGTCTGAGTAGGTGAAAAAGCAGTCATGGTCTAGCACAATGATGGAGGGACGACCTCCGTGTCGTCCGCCTCCGTGTCGTCCGTTGTCTGAAAAGGGGCCAGAATGAGACTTGCTGCACACACGGCACGTCACCCTTCGGGTTCGGTCAGTGTATCAGAATCATCCGCCTGGGGAACATCGAGCCGGTTGAGCACCGCCAAGACGTGATCCCCTTTTTCGACAGAGGTGTCGAGCCGAAAGCGCAGGCGCGGCGTGTATTTGAGCGTCAGGTCGCGATTGATAATCGCCTGCAGCTCGCGCGCTTTGCCGGCCAGTTTGCGGACGATCGCCGTGCGCTCGCGTTCATGGCCGAAGATCGAGACGCTGACCGTGGCGTCGCGCAGATTGCGCGCCGTCACGACCTGCGTCACCGTGATGGCGCCGAGATCGATCGGGTCACTGGCGAAGACCTTGTACAGTGCCTCGCCGATCTCGCGCCGCAACAGCGCGTTCACGCGCTCAAGACGGTCGATAGCCATATCAGCTCCTTGTCAGGCCGCGGAAAACGGCTACAGGGTCCGCGGCAGTTCTTCCAGCGCATAGCACTCGACCGTATCGCCGGTCTGGAACCCTTCGAACCCGCTGAACAAAATGCCGCACTCCTGCGAACCCGTAATTTCTGTCACATCGTTCTGGAAATGCTTGAGCGCAGCGAGCTTGCCTTCCCAGATTTTTTCCTTGCCGCGGAAAATCCGGAACATCGCATCCGCGCGGATCACGCCGTCCAGCATCTGGCAGCCCGCCACGCGGCCGGTCTTGCCGATATCGAAGATCGCGCGGATCTCGGCATGCCCCTTGACCACTTCCTTGTATTCGGGCGGCAGCAGGTCCAGCATGCGCTGCTTCACGAAGTCGAGCAACTCGTAAATGATGCGGTACGTGCTGATACGCACGCCATCATGACGCGCCTGCTGCTGCACACCGGCATCGCACCCCACGTTGAAGCCGACGATCAAAGCCTGTCCGGCGGCGGCCTTGTTGACGTCCGTAGCCGAGACATTGCCGATCGCCTCGTGAATGATGTTGAGCGAGACCTTCTCGCTCTTGATTTCCCGAAGGGCTTCGCAGATCGCCTCAGAGGATCCCTGGGTATCCGCCTTCACGATCAAGGCCAGCTCGCGCCGCTGATTATCCTTGATCTGATTCATCAGGGCGTCCAGCGAGGTCGCCTTGGTGCTGGAGAGCTGCGCCTGCTTGCGCTCTTCAGCCGCTTTCTCGGCCAGTTCGCGGGCGCGCTTCTCATTCAGCATCACGCGGAACGGCGCACCGGCTTCCGGCACGCCGGAAAGGCCCATGCACTTGACCGCCGTCGCGGGCGCTGCCGATTTGACGCGCCGGCCGCGATCATCCATCAGGCCACGGATGCGCCCGAAGTGTTCGCCGCACAGCAGCACATCGCCGACATTCAGCGTACCGCCCATGATCAGCAGCGTGGCCGTCGGCCCGAGCCCCTGTTCAAGCTGCGCCTCGACCACATAGCCGTCGGCGCGGCGGTTCGGGTTGGCGGTCAGCTCCAACATGTCGGCCTGGAGCAGAATCATCTCCAGCAGGTGGTCGATCCCCTTGCCGGTCATGGCGGACACCTCGGAACAAACGATATCGCCCCCCCACTCTTCAGGGGTCAATCCTTCGCCCTGCAACATCTGGCGGACGCGATCCGGCTTGGCCGCCGGCAGGTCGCACTTGTTGATGGCCACCATGATCTGCACGCCGGCCTGCTGCGCCGCCTTGATCGCTTCGCGCGTCTGCGGCATGATGCCGTCATCGGCCGCGATGATGATCACCGCAATGTCGGTGAGCATGGCGCCGCGGGCGCGCATAGCCGAGAAGGCCGCATGGCCCGGTGTATCCAGGAAGGTGATCTTGCGTCCGTTGATCTCCACGGTGTAGGCGCCGATGTGCTGCGTGATGCCGCCGGCTTCGCCTTTCACCACATGGGTGTTGCGGATACGATCCATCAGCGATGTTTTGCCGTGGTCGACGTGGCCCAGGAAGGTCACCACCGGCGGACGCGGCAACAGCTCTTCCGGCTTGTCTTCCGGAATAGCGTCATCCGCATCCTCGCTGCGCAGGACCGGCCGGCGTTCCGTGGAACGCTTGGCGCGTTCAATCTCGATCTTGAACCCGTATTTGTCCGCGATCTTCTGCGCGACATCCAACTCCACGCGCTGGTTGATCGAGGCCAGGATGTTCAACTGCATCAGATCGGCGATCAGGCGGTTAGGCCGGAGACCCAGCTTTTCGGCCAAGTCCTTCACGACAACCGCACCGCGCAGCGGGATCACGCGGTCCGGTGAAATCGTCTGCTCCTGCGGCACCGTGCGCACGCCGGGTCGCGGCGTCGGAACGCCGGGACGCGCACCGTGCTGCTGAGCGCCGCGCGCCACAACGCGGCCGGAATCTTTCTCCCGTCCGCTCTTCTGCACCTGCGTCCGGGTCGCTTTGGGCGGCTCGCGAACCGGATCTTTGGCGATCCGTCCGATGAACGCGGCGGCGATTTGCTCTTCAGGCTCAAGCTCATCGTCGACATAACGGATCGGTTTCGGCTTGGCGGCAGGCTTGGCGGCATGGTCAGCGGCCTTAGGCGCCGCCGTGGGCGCGGACGGAGGAACCGGCGCCGGCGCCTTCTTTTCGACGGGCTTGGACGCCGGCGCGGACGGTGCCGGTGCAGATGCCGCCGCAGGTGCGGGTGTCGCGGCCGGTGCGGGGGGGGCAACCCCGACACTCGGGGCCGCCGGAGCGGCAACATCCGAAGTCGGCGCAGCAACCGGGGTTGCGGCTGTCGCCGCACTTTCCGCTTGCGCCTCAGCCGGCGCTGGGGCGGTTGCGGGCACAGCTTCCGGGGCACGACCGTGAACTTTCGCGTCCATCTCCAGCGCACGGGCGCGGTTGGCCTCCAAAACCGCACGTTCGGTCTGAAGTTGCGCGGCACGACGTGTCGCAGCGGCGGCGCGTTTCTCCTGGTACCAAGCGGCACGCGCCTTGTTGGCCGCCTCAACCTCGTCCGCACTCCGTTTTGCGAACACTTCCTGAAGACGCGATGCATCCGCCGTGTCGAGCGGGGAAAGCGGCGAATAGGCCTCGATCTCCAACGCATCGGCCTGCCTGAGAACCTCCAGGCTGGAAGTCCTCATCTTTTTCGCAAGTTCACATACTCTCATCATACCCTCTTACTCTCCCGCTTCGTCCACACCGCTCGCGTTCTGGGCAGCCGCCCAGATCTTGCGCACGGTCTCCTCGTCGAGTCCCGTCACTTCCTGCAGGTAGGGAATCTCGGCATCAATGATGCCATCGGTCGTCAGGAAGCCATTCGCCACCAAGGTGGAAGCGGTCTCCTCGCTGATGTCCAGCACCTCGGCCAACTCTTTGACCGCGGTTTCGCGCTGCTCTTCGAACGACACTTCCTCGCCGCTCTTCTGGATGTTGACGCGCCAGCCGGTCAATTTCGATGTGAGGCGGACATTCTGGCCACGTTTGCCGATCGCCAGTGAAAGCTGATCCGGCGCGACGGTCACGTGCACCGTGCGGGGCTCATCCGGATCGATCATGACCCCCTCCAGCCTGGCCGGAGCCAGCGCCTGGGCCACGTACTGCTTGATATCCTCACTCCAACGCACGATGTCGATCTTCTCGCCATTCAGCTCGCGCACAATATTGCGCACGCGCACGCCACGCAGTCCGACGCAAGCCCCCACCGGATCGACTTTTTCATCCAGCGTTTTGACGGCGATTTTCGTACGGTAGCCCGGATCACGCGCGACCCCCATCACCTCCACGATACCATCTGCGATCTCGGCGACTTCGAGGCGGAACAGGGTTTTGACAAAGTCCGAGCAGGCGCGCGACAGGACCACCGCCGGCCCGTTCACTCCCGACTGGACACGGTACACATACGCACGGATACGCTCGCCGACATTGTATTCCTCGTTGGGGAGGCGCTCCTTGGCCGGCAGGATGGCTTCCGTCTTACCCAGTTCCACAATCAGATCGCGATGGATGATCTGCCGGATCGTGCCGCTGACAATGTCGCCGATACGGTCTTTATATTCGTCGTACACATTCTTGCGCTCCGCCTCTCGGATCTTCTGCAGGATCATCTGGCGCGCCGTCTGTGCGGCGATACGCCCCAGATGTGAGGGCGGAATCTCGACATCCAACGTGTCGCCGATCTGCACGTCCCGTTTCAACATGCGTGCCCGCCGCAACGACAAATATCCCGCGCCACTATCCTCATCCGAGACCACAACGGTGTCGAACGCCTTGATGGCCAACGTCTTACGGTCGATCTCCACACGCAGATCGCTCGAAACATCCAGACTCTTGCGGGCGGCCTGCTGAATCGCCGACTCAATCGCCTGGATGATGATCTCCCGGTTCACCCCGCGATCACGCTCCAAGTAACTGATAATCGACAGCAATTCATTGTTCATCACCGCACCGCCTTCCGCTTCAAGATTCCACAACAAAAAAGAGCGGGGAACCCCCACCCTTTTTATTTCTTAAAAAGTGATTGCATGGTAACTCATGCAAGCGACGGTGTCAATGGACAATGGCGAAAGTCATCGGTTAGCCGCCGCCCGGCGGACTAGCCGATTAAGCCGAAAAAGAGTTACGCCTGGCCCATCGCGCTGAACTTCTCGTAGCGCTGCGCCACGAGTGTCTTCAGCGGTATCTCGCACAGGGTTTTCAGGCTCGCAAGCACCGCCTTCTTGACCGCCGCCGCTGCTGCTGCGGGATCGGTATGGGCGCCGCCAGCCGGTTCCGGCACGATGGCGTCAATGATGCCCAGTGCTTTCAGCGACTCAGCCGTGATCTTCAAGGCCTCAGCCGCCTGCGGCGCCTTGGCGCCGTCGCGCCAAAGGATAGAGGCGCAGCCTTCTGGCGAAATCACGGAGTACACCGCGTTCTGCAGCATGAGGATACGGTCACCCACCGCGATGCCCAAGGCACCGCCGCTGCCGCCCTCACCCGTGACCACCACGACAATCGGGGTTTTGAGCGTGGCCATGAACTCCAGGTTGTGCGCGATCGCCTCCGCCTGGCCGCGGGCCTCGGCCTCGCTGCCCGGATAAGCGCCCGGCGTATCGACGAGGCTGACCACCGGCAGACCGTACTTCTCGGCAAGACGCATCAGCCGCATCGCTTTCCGGTAACCCTCGGGACTCGCCATGCCGAAATTGGCCTCGATATTCTCTTCCACGCCGCGTCCCTTTCGGTGGCCGATCAGCATCACTTTGCGGCCGCCGATCATGGCGAATCCGCCGATCAGGCCGCGGTCATCGCCGAACAGGCGGTCACCGTGAAGCTCCACAAAATCGTCGCACATCAAACGGATGTAATCCGTGATGTTGGGGCGTTCCGCATGGCGCGCGATCTGCACAATATCCCACGCCGTCAATTTCTTCTCAGTTTTCTTAGCCATAAACACTCACCGTAAAAACAGGACTGAATACTCGGGGGCACAGGATTTCCGCCTCAATACCCGGCGTAACGGAGAACCTTCGCGAGAAAGGCCTTCAGCTCCCTGCGAGGCACAATGTGATCGACGAAGCCGTGCGCGAGCGTGTATTCGGCCGTCTGGAAATCGTCCGGCAGTTTCTGCTTGATGGTCTGTTCGATCACTCGCCGTCCGGCAAAGCCGATCAGCGCCTTGGGCTCGGCGATGTTGAGATCGCCCACCATCGCATAACTGGCCGAAACGCCCCCGGTCGTGGGATCAGTCAAGATCGAGATATACGGCAGCCCCGCCTCTTTGACGCGCGCGATCGCCGCACAGGTCTTGGCCATCTGCATCAGCGAGACGATACCCTCGTGCATGCGCGCGCCGCCCGAGGCCGACACGATGATCAGCGGCCGCTTCAGGGCCATCGCCTTTTCGGCGGCCAGACGGATACGCTCGCCAGTCCCGCTGCCGAGACTGCCACCCAGAAACTTAAAGTCCATGACGCCCAGCACCACCGCGATCTTCTCAATGGTGGCCGTGCCGGTCAGGATCGATTCCCCCACCCCCGTCTTGGCGACCGTGGCCCGGGCCTTGTCCGCGTACGCGCCGCTCGAGTCCGAGAAAGACAGCGGATCGTTGAAACTGACTTCAGCGTTCAGCTCCTTGAAACTGCCGGCATCCGTCAGGAGCGCCACGCGCTCGCGGCAGTTCAAACGCTCGTGATAGTTACAACGGGGGCATACCTTGTCGGCAGCTCGCCACGCTTCCTTGGCGATGTATGCCTTACAGGACGGGCACACCGCCCAAATCGCTTCTGTCGGGACGCGGGCCGGAGCTTCGGCCGTCTTTTCAAACCATGACATGACTGGAACTCTCCTTGTACTCTCAGAACGAAAATGACAGTATCAGAAATAATGTCACCCAAGCAAGTCCACATCGTGTTCCAGGAGGAATTAGTGCCTTACGAACCAACACCAGCAATAAAAAACAAGTTGTTTCTCACACGAAGCCACGAAGGGCACGAAGGTGGATGCCGTTTTAAAAGAAGCCTTTGTGGCCTTTGTGCCTTTGTGTGAGATTGAATTGGGTTGCGGGCTTCGCCCGCGTTGGGATTTAGGAGTCGAATGCGCCCCCCAAAACATGCTTTTTCAGAGTATAAGCGACTCCCCCCGTTCCCAATTTCTCCTTTGGGCACAGCTACTTCGCGATCTCCAGACGCCCGTGACCCGAAACGGTGACCCAGAGAACTCGGGCCTCTTCTGAATAGCGGAAATCGGCCGGACGGCCATTCCATCGCACACTTCGAGGCTGTTGACCGATACGTGTGACCAGCACCCGGCAATCCGAATCGGGCCAGGCGGTGATTTCCAGCGCCGTCATGCCGTCCGCCGCATCAACCGGCCGGACCTCGCCCGGCAGATGCACAAGCGCCCCGGAGGCGAGACGGCTAACCGTGTAAAACGGGACTTTCCCGTAGGCCTCCGCCAGGTGCGCCTGCAGGGTGCCTGGGTTGATGGCGGGGCCGTCACGCCGCTGTGGCTTCAACAGAAAATAGTCAGGCAACAACCCGCAACGCCGTTCCGCATCGTCCAGCGGGAAACACATCTGGAGCCCCGCGACCGTCATGCCGCGCGCCAACGTGCGCCAGAGTTCCGGCTGCACGTTGTCCACGCGCGCCAGCTCCTCAAGCGCCGACCGGTAGACCAGTCCGCACCATTGGACGGGCTGACCGATCCAGTTGGGCGCCCGCCAGTTGGTCGCGCCGATCACGCCGATCGTGGCGTACAGACCGACCGGCCCCTCGGTCGGCGGCGTGAGATACAGCATCGTGACGCCGGTCCACGCCCAGTAACGCGCCTGTTCCAGATACGACGCGTGACCACTCAGCAGATACCCCAGCACATAGACACGCACCAATCTGCCTGCCGCCACAATGTCCGGCGTGTGCAACGGCATCTCCCACGGCTGCGCGCCGCGCGGGATCTGCCCGGCATAGTTCGCGGTCAGTTTGTCCAACACGTCAAGCGCCGCGGCAATCGCGGTCTCGTCGCCAGTCAGCGTCGCCTGCGCCAACATCTCTTCCGCGGTCATTGCCGTAAAGCCGTTGCAATGATCGCTACCCAATGTGGATGCATAATCCGGCTTGTCGGATTGCGGCACGTAGCGTTTCCGTCCTTCGGGCATGGACGCCGCCAGGCGCGCGGCACGCGGACCGGCCTGACGGACCACGCCTTCCAGATTGCCGTAGAGCAGGGCCCCGACCGGACGTCTGACATGCGAAATGCCGCCGACGCCATGACTGCCGGGCGGCAACTTGGCGATCACCGCGCGCGCCGCGCCGGCCAAACGCGTCTTCAGCGCCTGATCCCGGGTTTGTGACGCCAACCAGAGCAGATATGCCGGCACATCTTCGGGATGCGGCACCGGCGGGAAATGCTCACCCCAGACCGCATGACGCCACGACTCGTCCTTGCGCGCCGCAGAATCCAGCCAACCGGCCGCGAGCAGCCGCACCGCAGCGTCGAACCCGCCCTCGAATACAGGCACCGGCGGCAGGCCGCCGCGGGCGACATACGCGCCGACCGCCTCGGTCACCGCCGCGCCGTCGCCACCGCTCACGGTGACGGAGTAGGCATACGTTTGTCCGGCCTCCAGTTTCACGCCACGGTACACCGAGAACTCACTCTCGAAGCGCGCCTCACCCGCCGCAGGCGACCAGACCCCCATCACATGCCCGCCCGAATGAAAAACGCGGTCAGGCGAATCAAAGAGCGGACTGGCCGCCAGTTTGCCGGTCTGCCACGTCAGCGAGAGCCACTTTCCGTCGACCGTCAGCGCCATCATCGGATAGCACACTTTGTACGGCGCGACCAATCTCCGATTCGCCGCTTCGCCTGCAATCTCCTTTTCATTGCTGGAAGGCTCATCCTCCAGATACTCCACCCCCGGCAGCAACGCCTGTCCCTTGCGCCCGCCAAAAGTGCCGCACCCGGCAAACAGCGTGACCCAGGGCAGATGCACCACCTCACGCGGCTGATCGACCGTAAGCGTGCCGTCGATGCGGACGCCATCCCGGCACGGAGAGAAGCGCCGCGTCAGGATCCAATCCGCATCACCGGAATCGCGTACACGCGCACGAACCGAGAAGCCGTCCGCATGACGCTCGACCGTCACGGCCGCCGCCGCGAGCGGGATCGCAACCACCTGCTTGCCGACGACGTACGCCAGTGTCTCGGCAGGATTGGATTCGGCAAAGGCCCCTCCCTTCACACTGCAAACAAACGCATTCCAGCGTGCGGGATCATGCGCCACCGCGACGGCACCGCCTTCCGTGCGCAACGGCGCAGAGGGCAACACGACCCGGGCTGGACGCTCACAAGGGATCGTCACAAGCGGCGCCAAGGGACGCGCCCGTAGTGCATACAGACAGAAACGGCCCTCGTTACCCGGCGGATCAAAACGGAAACGCATCCGCGGGCCGAGCAGCGGCACGACGCCGCCGTAGGTGCGCCCCGCCGCCTCCGAATGGCTCAACCAGGCCGAGTGTTCGGCCGTGAAAGGCTTGCCTTCGGCCGCGAAAAAAACCTGCACACTGCCTGATCGGCCACACTCGGCTTCCAGCTCCAGCGCCAGCCGCTGCGCACCGCCTGCACGCGGTATTGCAATGGCCGGGCCCTCCACCCAAGGGTCATCCCCACCCGTCAGTTCCACGCAGAAGCCCTGAGCCGACGCAACGGGTCGCGTATGGGGATTGCCCTTCCAGCCATGTCCGGGTTTCGAAAAATCGAACAGTGTGACGGCCTCCGATGCCCCACACAACAAGGTGCCCAGTACGACCAGTCCCGCACAACACAACACATGTGACAGTTTCATTTTTCAAGTGTGTCGATTCTCACTGTGCCTGTCAAGCGTGCCCCTCCATACTTCCGGATTCCAAAATCCCCCTCTTTCTGGCATGATGTAACCCCATGCAGACACGCCCTTCAGAAGAGTTCAACCAACGCAACGCCTCGTTCGACAACCGGCTGCGTCCCACCCGCTTCGCCGACTTTATCGGGCAGCAAAAGGTTCGCGACCGGCTGCTGCTCGCCGTTGAGGCCGCCCGCCAGCGCGGTGAGGCGCTCGACCATGTTCTGCTTTCCGGTCCGCCCGGCCTCGGGAAAACCACCTTGGCTTTCATTCTCGGCGAGGCGATGGGCGTGCCGGTCAAAACGACATCGGGGCCCGTGATCGACAAGCCCGGTGATCTCGCGGGGCTGCTGACGAGCGCCGAGCCGGGCAGCATCATCTTCATCGACGAAATCCACCGCATGCAGCGCACGGTCGAGGAGTACCTCTACTCCGCGATGGAAGATTTTGTGATCGACATCATGATCGACCAAGGCCCCAACGCGCGCTCGGTCCGTCTGGAGCTGCCGCGCTTCACACTGGTGGGGGCCACCACGCGCAGCGGACTGATCTCAGCACCTCTGCGTTCGCGCTTCAGCATTGTCAACCGGCTGGACTATTATCACGTTGACGAGCTGGCCGCGATCATCGAACGCTCCGCCGCCAAGCTGGAGGTGGCGGTCGAGCCGCAGGGGGCGCGCGAAATCGCATCCCGCGCCCGCGGCACACCGCGTATCGCCAACAACCTGCTGCGCCGCGTGCGTGATTTTGCCCAGGTGCGCGCCGATAACCGGATCACGCGCGAGGTCGCGGCCGAGGCGCTGGCCCTGCTGGAAATCGACCCGCGCGGCCTGGACGAGATGGATCTGCGTATTTTGGAGACGCTGGTCGTGAAGTTCAACGGCGGGCCGGTGGGCCTCAACACGATCGCGGTGTCGGTCGGTGAAGAGCCCGACACGATCGAGGAGGTGTACGAGCCTTTCCTGATTCAGGAGGGGTATCTTGAGCGTACCCCGAAGGGACGTCTGGCCACGCCGGCCTGTTACAAGCGGCTCGGCTTCACGCCCGCCGCGCGTCAGAATGAACTGGGGCTGTGAGCGCAGGATAATCGGCGGCCATGTTACCGGGTGAAGTTTCTTGAAAATGCGTAGCGGGTCTGACCGCCCTCTTTGCGCGTGACCGTCAACGCCGACTCATCCATGCTCAATGCCACGACGGGCATGACAGGTGCCCCCGCGCTGGGCGCCAGCGCATAAAGCTGACGCACCGTGCCGGCAGCCTGCTTGCGGTAAACCGCGGTCGGGATCGGGCGTATGCCGCCGTACCCCAGCGTCGAGTCCGGCAGCCATCCCTGTACGACGGGCTCCGTTTGCCCCTTGACGATGCTCACGCCATCCGCGCCAAACGCCGCCACGGACAGCGAGGCTCCCCCGCCCAGTGTCGCCACCTGCAAGCCGTCCACCCGCACGTCGGGCGCGTCGAAGTGGAAAAGCGTCTCATACAGATGGGGCTGGCCATCGAGCGGCTCAAGTTCGTCTGCGATGACGAACAGATCCGGTTTCACAAAAAAGACATGCCGCGTATGGCGCACGATCCGGGCGGCGCTGGTGCCCCAGCCCTCCTCAAACACGGCAGCGGCATGCTCGAACGCGGCGTGCTGTTCCCACACGCACGGCTCAGGCTCTTTGACCACATAGCTCTCGCGCGGTGACTGACGCCGGCACTGGTCCATCCCGTCGACCATCACGAGATTGTGGGCGCGGCTGCTCAATACGTAACGGCGCCACTCACTCGCATCATAGGTGAAGACACCGCCCTCCACCAGCAACGGCTGACCGAACGCGGTCAAGGTCACACCCAGCTTATCCTCATGCTGGTGACCATAGCCGAACGGACCGCCGTCCATACATAGCCAAAGATCCTGTTCCCCCCAACCGCCACGAAAAATAAACTGCCCCGCGTACGGGAAACGATAAGAGACCGGCACGGGCGGCCGGCCCTCTTTTCCACATGTTGCCACCCAGCGGAAATCCTCGCGATGCGGGAACAGCGCCGCACCGGTCTTCATCCAGCGCTCCACACTCCCCGCGCCCGAGTCGTTCAGCGCTGGCGTCTTGCGGGTCGGCTGCATCGAATAAAGGAAGTAATCGAACATCCGCTCCATCTTGGCGGTATACGCTTCAGGCACCTGGCAGCCGGTCAACGGCACCAGATTGACCGGCCCCAAGAAGTTCTGAACCGACACCCCGTGATAGCCCGGGGCAAGTTCAATCTGCGCACCGTCCGGATGCACCTGAATGTCCAATTCGGCGGTCAGCCGCTCCAGCGCGGTGCGACGCCACAACGAGGCGTCCTTGAACTCCGGAAAGAGCGCGCCGACATGATACAGACCGTTCGCCTCCATGGTGAGCCAATTGCCGGTAGTCTTAAAGGCCATCAAATATTCCGCGTGTTCGACGTAACTTTTGACGAAGAGTGTGAGCGCGTCAGCATCGAACGAACGGGCGGTCAAGAAACGATGGTACACCTCTGGCCACACACTTCCGGCGCGAATGCCCGCCTCGATCGTGCGCCAGCGCGAAAAGGGCCGGTTCTCTGCCTTCTTAACCGGTACAGGGCACGTCTTCACCCAACTTTTCAACTGCGCGACAAACTCGGCCGCATACTTCTCGTCGCCGGTGGCATAATAGGCGCGGCCGAGATCCATCCACATGGGATGCCGGCTGAGCTGCCACGTCCACTCGTGGTTACGCGGCCATTTGGAATCAGGTTGCGTCGTGGGGTTGAACGACCAGTCGATGGTCTCGCCGAACGCCCACTCGATACCGATGCTAGACAACCGATGCTGCAGAGCCGCCTCAGCCTTGGGACTGACGCGCGCCTTTTTATTCGCCCCCACTTGACGCGGGTCAAAGGTCCAGGACGGCGATGTCCGCGCACGCAGATGTTGCGCAAAAGCGAGTTTCGCGGCCGTCCAGTCGGCACGCGCCACCGCTGCCTTCACTGCCGCGAGTTCAGGCCGTTGCGTATCGATCCGCGCGAAAAACTGCTCATCCGTCATGCGTGGACCGGTCTCGGATTCCACCGCCAACACGCGAACCGCGACCCCACACGCCGCCACGATCCCGCACAGCGTCCCCATTCCCCGCTTCATTTTCATCATCCTCATGCTCCCCTCCCATTCCCCTCACCACACACTTACGCATCGCCACGCACACTAAGCCGATCCAAAAAATCGCCGACCCGCTGCACGAAGGCCTCAGGCTGATCCACATGCACCAAGTGCCCGGCCCCCGCAATCTGCGTGAACACGGCCGCCGGAAACCAGCCACGGATCAGTTCTTCGTCATTCATCAGCCGAAACGGCGAAACCTCGCCCGCCACAAACAGCGCCGGACCCTCATAGGGTGCCACCAGCGGCGGCGCATCGCTCACTGTCCGATAATGAGCGATCAACGTCTGCAACGGCACGCGCCAGGCGAAGCGCCCTTCCGCGTCGCGTACGACATTTTTCAGCAGAAAATCACGCGTGGTCCGCTGCGGCACCCAATGGCTGAGCGCCTCGTCTAATTCGCTGCGCCGCGTGGCCGCCGACAGGTCGAGTTGATCACAAGCCCGCAAAATAAAGAGATGTGCCGGCTGGATCGCGCGCGGCGAAATATCCACCACCACCAAGCCGCGTAACCGGTCGCTGTGATCCGAGGCCATCTGCATGGCCACCTTGCCACCCAGCGAGTGGCCCAGCACGACCGCTCGGCCCACCCCCAACGCCGACATGGTCTCCACCACATCGTCACCGATACTCCGCAGGTCGAAATGCGCGACATGCGGAGAACGCCCGTGGTTGGGCAAATCCAGGCAGACGACGCGAAACCGGTCGGCGAGTGCGGCACGTACGCCGCGCCAGTTCTCACATGACCCCATCAGGCCGTGGAGCACCACAACGGCGTCTCCACGGCCTTCACTTTCGGCGTGCAGGATCATCTCACTTCGTCGTCATCCACCCCTGCGCGGACTTCGCGTCCAGCTTGCACATCAGGGCGGTGGCGCTCAAATCAGCCTGCGCATCGCTCATCCCGGCCGGCGCCAGCTCCATCAGGCGGTCGGCCAGCAGCAAGGCGGTCGCCAGCGCCTGCGTGCAGTCACGGATAAAGGCCATGCGGCAACCGATCGGATCATCCGGATCGCCATCGGTACGCAGCATGTGGCAGTCGTACTCGACCACGCCTTTCCAACCCACCTGACGCAACGCCCAGAACATCTGCACCGTCTCCTTCAGGCCCTCCGGCCCGATGAGCGGCGGGAAGTCGTTATCGAACTGCGCCTTGATCTGGCTGCCGAAATGCAGGAAGAAGAGCTTCTTCATACTGGTCAGGTAACCGACCGTGTGCACGGCATTCAGGAGCGCCATGCTCTCGTGCTGCAACAGCTCCGGATTCACACCGTAGAATTCCGGGTGCTTCAGGTGCCCGTAAATGAAGCCCACCGCGTGACCTGCCGTCGGCAGAAACATGTGCCCGCGCGGCTCGTTCGGTTTGGGCTCGATCGTCGCGCCGATGTAGTTCGTGAACTTCATCTTCTGGATATAGTCGTAGACGCCGTTCAAGCCGTCGGCCAGCCACTTGTAGACGTTCTTCCAGTCGACATTCACAGGCACTTCGAAACCGTCACGGGCCACCCAGTAGGTGTAGTACTTGGCCCCGAAAAGCGCACCGATACGCAGCGTGCGCTGCACCTTCTTTTTGGCCAGCGCACGGAGTCTCGGATCAGGATTGGTCAGCCCGCCTTTGCGGAAAAGCTTGTCGCCGTGCAGACCGCAGGTGGCGATATTGACCTTAAGACCGGCCTTGTCCAGCACCTGCTTGATCGCCCGCAATTTGGCATAGGTTTCGCTCTTCGGGTCCAAATCATCTTCAGGATTGGCAGGGTCCCACGGCACCAGGTCGTCGTCGTGAAAGGACGTGGCCTCGATCAGCCCCTCACCCGCCGCTGCCGCCAGCAACTTCGCCACGTCCAAGGAATCGAGCTTGGGCAACACCGCACCCCCGAACGGATCGCCCAGCGGGTTGCCGACACACCAGAACGGCATGGAACGCAGTGTCACGGGGTCAATGTTGTAGCCTTTTTTCGCCATCGAGCACCTCAAGTTGTAGGAGTTTAACCATTCACATGGTTTGTGAGCGTACCCCGCCAATCTCGTACAGTCAAGCCGGAAGAGACATCTGACAGTCACCGGCAACCCGCTACTTTGTGCGCCGCGAACGGCCCCCATGTTTGATACGAGTCCTCATCCTACGCCTCTCCTCCCTACGCGACGCCGCCCGTTCCGCAACGCACCGTCAGTTGGCCGATTGGGTCCGTGACGCCTTGCCTGCGGCGCGTGTCGACGCAGCCTTCTGGCCGCGCGAAGCACGCCCGCATCTGGTTTGTACGCGTGCCGTCTTCTGATCAGCCCTTCTGGAACATCGCCTCATAGTGCGGCAGCGGCGCGAAAATGCCGCCGCTCTTGGCGTAATAGTCGGCATCCAGATGAAACACGCCGCGCTCGGTTTTTGCCCAAGGCGCATCGGGGTAGGGATGATACGTACGCATCGTCGCCCAATTCTTGTAGTTCTGGTGGCCGTTGGTCTCGATCAGGCCGAGGCCTTCCAGCCCTGGGAATGATCCCAGACGCGCGGCGACGCACTTGTTCCACTCGACCAGGATCGGATTGACGGTCAAATCGGCGCAGAAGCAAGGCACGCCCCGGTCGTGGGCGACACGTGCGATTTTCATCGTCATGCTCAGCGTCTTGGCGATCGCCTTGAGTGCAATCGCGCGGTATCCCATTTCGATGCGGGTCACAGCGTCCTTGTCTGTGTGTGCACTTTCGTCTGCCGCAAGCCGCACGGGAATGTCATGAACGTCGACCTCGTTCTCCTCGTCAAACGGCTCCTCGATCAGGGCGATTTGATCGAACGCGCCGATCTTCTTGGCATGATCCAGCAGCCGCAACAGCGTCTCTTTCTTTTCGTAACGTCCGTTGGCGTCAAAGTAATACGGCAATTTACCGCTGGCCGAATACGGCGTGCGACATCCATCGAGCGCCTTGTGGATCGCGCTCAGGCGCGCCATGTCCTTTTCCAGCATCTCCTGTTGCGTGCCAGGCTGGCCGATCTTGATCTTCATAAAGAAATAACCGTCGTCCACGGCCTGCTTGATCTCCGAAATCGGAATCGCGTAGGCCATCAGCGGGATCGACGCCGCTTTGGAATGACGCTGCGACAAGGCGGGCCGATACGCCTCCGGAATCAAGGCGTCGAATGTTGTCAGACCGTTTTCCTTGGCGTAAAGCAACCAGGCCGCGTTGTCGACGCCCACCAGCGCGTTCAGCGCGAAAGTCTGGCGCAGTTTAGGATGACGTGTGATCTGACGTCCGTAACGGTAGACCTCCTCAAAGAGGGCATCGTTGAGCGCGACGGGGTCGGTAAACGTCTGACCCTTCAGCAGACGGAGTGCATGGGCCGTCATCGCGAACATCAGCGCATTCCCCGCGCTTTCGGAATGCTCGGAGAAGACTTTGGCGTCGCTCCACAGTGTACTATGCGTGCAGATGCCGATACTGTGTTTTCCACTGGTGCTGCGGATCATGGCGGCGCTCTGCCAGATGTTGGTCAGGTACCCCCCCTTGAACCCGAAGGGGCGCAGCAAAGGCTCACGTTCGAATTCGCACCCGGTGTCCGCCACCGTGATGCGCCGGGCACATGGACGCCCCCCCCCGCCAGAAGTCACACACCCGCCGGCCGCCACTGCTCCGGCCCCCATTGCCGCCACCTTCAGAAATCCGCGCCGTGTCATGGTTACCTGTCCTTTCAATCATTTCCGTCTCAAACGGCAAGGTCGCACAGGGACGTCCCCCATCCCATCCTCCGCCGCCTATCTTTACCTCATCATCACGCCAGCCTTCGCGCACTGCGCCTTGAAGAAATCAGCGTCGCGCTTGATTCTTGCCACGGCGATCCGGCGCCGCTCGCCTTCGGGCAAAGAGGCCTCTTCCGGCGTGAGCACGGGCCACTCGCAATGCAGCGAGGCCGGCACCTCCAACTTGAGCGTTTTCATCAATGCCAAGAAACGGCCCCACGGCACCTGGCCTTCGCCGCCAAAAACATCCTCCGGTTTCCAGACATCTTTTTTCTTGGCCCAGAGAAAATCCTTGAGACAGACGCTGCGGATATAGGGGGCGATCAGCCGCATCGCGACGCCCCAGGATCCGCCCGCTTCAGCGACCGCGTGCCGCACATCGTATTGGCACCCGACCCACTGCGGGTCGAGTCCCTTGAGCACCGCATGGATATCCCAGACCGAACCGCCAAACAGCGTGTCATTCCACGCGTAATGGTTCTGATAGCATCCGGTGACACCACAGCGCTGGTTCAGCGCAGCCAGAGCGGCCATCTGCGCGCGCAAGCGCTCGATGGTGGCCTCAACCCCCACCGCGTGATCATATGTGAAATATCCCATGCGGTAAATCTGGACGCCGCACTGGGCCGCCGTTTTGAGCGTGCGTTCAGCCAGTGGCTCGTCGGCCGTCCGAATAGCCGTCACAATCATCCGTACCGCGAGCCCCTGCTTGCGGGCGGCTTCCACGGCACGCGGCAGATCCTGTTCAACCCGCTCCGGCTCGACGTGTCCCTTGGGGCGCACCGCCAGCTCGATGCCGCCACACCCCGTCTGCGCGACCGCCTCAGCCAACTCGTCGTAACCCAGCCATTGCAACGGCTTCGAGAACAGATGCAGACGGACCGTCTCCGGCGTCTGCGCCCGCGCCATGCTCAACGGCGCCGCAGCGGCCACCGCAGCGCCCTTCAGAAATCCGCGTCGCGTCATACTTAACCCTCCCCGCTCACCGATCAGGACACCCTCACACACCGTTCACGTTTTCTTGGGGACGTCAATACAAGAGTATCATGGTGCCCTTGAAGGGATTGTGCTGAACGTGCAACCGTCCCTTGCCCGCAAGGCACGAGAGCGTGTGGGCCGCGTCAAGCCCGGCATCGACGCCGCCGTAGACGCCAACGTTCTTGTACCTCTCCTTGCCGTTCTCGGTCACGATCAGGTTCCGCACGTACGCCGTCTCGCCTTCGGCGATCTCCACGACGCCGCCAGGGGCGACGCGCATCACCGCGTCGCTCTTCCCCTGCTCGGGACCGAACGCGGTCGCGCCGACACTCGGACCCACCGCGAGCGTGCCGCCGGCGACCACGACGTTCGTGACCGCCGTCCAGCCCGCACCGCTCAGCAGCTTCACCGTCCCCTGCCGCACTTCGAGCGTGCCTGTGGTGGTGGAGGGATGATTGGTGAGCGAGAGCGTAACCGGCGCGTCTAATACGAGGCTCGCCGCGCCCGTGAACCGAAGCGGAATAAGCATGTCAGACCAGTAGTGTCCCAAAGATTTCACAGCAATTCCCCTTGAATCAGGTGGTTGTCA
>DAOTKE010000061.1:0-19345 GCA_035449085.1 Kiritimatiellia bacterium
GCCACCATCTTCTTCACCTTGGTCGGCTGCTGCACCAGCGTGCGCAACTCGTTAGGCTGCAGTTTGGCGGCAACCGCTTCGTCCATGCCCAGCTTGACCAGACGGGCGCGCTGCACCTTGTACCGGCGGCGCTTTTCTCCCTGGCTCTTGATCGGACGTGTGCGCGGATTCTTGTTCAGTGTACGGCCTGTTCCCATGAAAACTCCTCCAGATCGTTCCTTTGTGGTAAAAAGTGGCTTTAATGATGGCTGATTCGCCGTGAAGATGCAAGCACTCGTTTCCAAAGGCGGAAAAAAGAACAAGGTGGAGCCTGTCATGAGGAGTTTGCAACTGAGTGAACATTGCGCAAAACAGACGATTATTCTGCGCAAACCGGAAGGATTATTTGGCCTGCGAGTGATAAGATAACGGCGTCAATGTGAGGGGGTCGAATGTTTGATAAAAGTTCAGGTCCGAAATCGAACGCTTGTTCTGCGGAGATCGCTTATAGTGACAACCGACATTGAGGTGAAGGTGTGACTCTTGTGGCATGTAGAATGCCCCGAACGTAAGCTTGTGACAATCATGGAGAACGTGTTCATGAAAAAGACGGTCTGCGGGTGCTTGTTCGCGGTGACGGTTGCCGGCGTTTCGTTGATGTCAACGACGGCGCAGGCCGAAGTCTTCGATTGGGCCGACGGCGCGGTGGTGGATGTTGGGTGCCAGGGCTTGGGCGACAATAACCTGAATCTCAACGCACACACGATGCGCTTTCTGGGCTCAGGCACGATCCACGGCACCTATACGCCTGCCGCGAACAATCCCACCTCTTGGGCGATCTGGCGCAACTATCTCATCACCAACGGCACGGTGGTGGTAGACGCGACGGATGTGTACAAATTTGCGCCGCTTTTCCAGCGTAGCGTCATTCTCGGCTCGACGGGTGCGCTTGTCATCTCGAATGCGACGTCGACGACGCTCGGCTGCACAACCGCCAACCGATATCCCTTCTACGACGTTCCGGACATTTCGTTCGTGACAGCCGCCGGCGCGCCGTACACCGGCAAGGTGAACCTGAAAAGCTGCACGATCAAGGGCTATCCGCAAAACGGAGTCGCGGCACCTGTCATTATCGCGGGCCACACCGTCGCGATCGCCGGACCGGACTTCATGAGCGTCTACGGCACCGCGTTTACGAATCCGATCGTCTATATCTTCGACGACGCTTACATCCCCGCCGGCAAGACGCTTGACATCGGCGCGGGGTGCGACTGCCGTCTGGCCGGATACGAGATCGACCCCGATTTGAGCGATCTGCTGCAAACGGACAAGGATCACGAAACGCGGCCCTGGAGTGCGCTCGGCGAGTACGCCGTGTCGACCCATCCGATTTCGGTCGGCGGCACGCTGACCCTCGAATCCACAGTCGGCTGCACCTTTTCAGCCCGGGTTTCGGGAAGCGGCATGACCAGCGCGGTCAACCTGCCGGGCGACCTCACCCACACCTTCGCGGAACTCGGCGGCACACTCAGGTTTGGCCGGACAACGAACTCGACGGCGACGGTCGTCGTGAATGCTGTGAACGACGGTACGCGGCTGTTGCAGGGCACGGGCGTGGCGCTTCAGTTCCCGGCCGGGAAGACGCCCGTCGAGATCCCTGTGCCTGAGGGAACGTGGCACGTTTTCCCGGATGCTGACGGCGACTATAATTTTAACGGGTTCGAAACTGCGGATTTGACGGCGTATAGCGTCTTGCCGGTCGACACGACGTTCAACGACCCCGCCAAGCTCGGCACCCTCAAAGTCGCCGCCGGCGCGGGCATGATCGTTTCAGCCCGCGTGGATACGGTCAGCACGCCGCAGTTCGTGGGCGGAGCGGGGACGTTGAAACTCGCCGAAAACGTCTGCTATCGGGCCTTGCTCTGGATCGATCCTTCGGACAACTCGACGTTTTACAAACTGAATACGGCCGTTCCGGATTACATCCGCGCGAAGGCCGCCGGCAGTGTGGTCCTCACCACGACCTACAGCGGCAACGACCTCGTAGAGGCGTTCGCAGACAAGCGTTCGTTTCAGACGACGCGCTTCCTCCGCCACACGCGCCATTACGACGGTCTCAAAGCCGGCACGAAGAGTGATTTCGAGGACCTGCCGCAAGTTTTCCCTTATCGTGTTCAGAACAGCCTGAACGGCCTCGCCACCTTCTCCTGCGGCCCCGCGGGATCGTCCCGCCGCATCCCGACAAGCACATCCGGCTTTCAGGCACATATTCGGGGGCGATCACGGTGAACGCGGGCGGCACGCTTGCGGTGACGCCGGTGTACGAGCCCGCGATTCCCGCCGATGGGCGCGTGGGCTGGTTCGACCCGGACTACCCCGACACATTCCGCACGTCGACGGAAGATGGCGCGGCGACCGTATACGGGTTCTGGCCGCGCGGCAGCACCGAGACATCGATGGAAGTCGGCGACGTCTTCTTCTACGGCGTCTCTTCACGGCGACCCTTTGCGCAACCGGGTGCGCGCGGCTTCGGCAAGACGCGCACATGGATGGATTTCGACCATCCGGCAGGGCATGTGCCTTCCGAAAGCGACGGCAACACGCTGCGTTTCAAGGCGTGGCCCGAGGGCGGGATCGAACATGTCGGCGCGGATGTGCAGAAAGACGTCCGCACGGTGGTCTTTGTGTCCGACTCCTTCCGCGGCGGCGGCGATCCGCTTCGGAACAGCGTTTCAGCGGGCGGCGATTTCGGCACGCGCGGCCAAGTCACCCACACGTCGCCTATTTGGACAACGGCGAGCGGTGCGGTAACGAAGGGTGCGACGCGCTTGAACGGCAAAGCGGTCGACGGAACAACAACCGGCTACACGGGCGCGCCCGAGGTGCTGTCGCTGGTGGCGACCAATGCGGTGAAACTCGGCCTTCTCGGCCGGTACCAGAATTCGGACCAGACTGCGGGCCATGCGGAAATGCTGGGCGAGATCCTGATGTATTCGACTGAGCTGCCCTCTGAACAGGTGAAGGCGATCGAGGACTATCTGCTCTTCAAATGGGTGGGCATTGCGCCGGAGGGCTACGGCGATTTCACGGGCGCGTCGGTCTCCGGCGCGGGCGACGTGGAGGCGGCCGAGTGGGGCGATCTGCCGCAGCTTGCGCCGACGTTCACGGGCAAGGTGCTCCTGACGGGCGGCAGCTTCGCTTTCACATTCGACCCAGCGCTCGGATCGCCGGTCACGAATCCGATCGGGGCCGACGGCCTTTCGCTCGCGCTTCAGGATGCGGTGACAGTGACGGTTGACTTTGCGTCCGTCCCGGATGCGGGCTCATACAGGCTGGTTCACGGTACGCTCGTGAATACGGAAACGGTCTTCACGCTTTCCGTGACGGGGGTGACCGGCGGTTCAAAAGTGAAACTCCACGTCGCAGAGGACGGCCTGTGGCTTGACGTCTCTTCTGCGGGGACCCTGATTCGCGTCCAATAATTAGGGCATCATGGCACACATGCGAACGACTCTTGTGGCGTTGCTTTGCGCCATCGCGGCGGCAACGACGCGGAGCGGCGCGGTCGAGGTGCCGGACGGGTTCGGCTCGAACGGGGTTTTCACCGTCGGCTGCTGGCTGAAGATCGATGATCCGCCCGGCTATCCGGACGACTACACGTTGCTCTACCGGGGCGAGTCGACCGGGTTCCGGCGCGTACAGTTCCATCTGAAACTGACCGGCGGAAGACCGGAGATACTGTACGCATCGCCGGTGGGCAGTATGCTGGGGCTGCGTCAGTCCGGCCAAGACTGGATGGGGAACGACGCGAAGCGCGTGCCTGCGGAGGATCTGCCGGAAGTGCCGCGCGGGATGTGGTGCCATGTGGCGGCGACGTCCGGGGCGGACGGCATGCTCGCGCTTTATCTGGACGGTCAAAAGTGGTTCGCCGCGCCGCGGGGCCCGTCGCGCCCGCAGGTGTGCGAGCTGCCGGTGCAGGTCGGCATCGGGCAGGCAGGGGGCGGCATGCCGTTCTACCGCTTCCCAGGGTTGATCGAGCGCGTGTTACTCGAACCGCAGGCGTTGACGGCGGAAGAGATCGCTGCGCGTGTTGAGAATGAGCGTCCTCTTCTTGATCCGAAAGCATGCCGCGCGATCGGCAGAAAACCGCAGGATTTCGCCGTCAAACTGCCGCTTACGGCGCGCTATGAGACCGCGCTTCCCGCGCCGCTGACAGGACAGCCGAACCGCGTCTTCCGACGCGAGACGATCGCGGGACAGCCGCGCGTAACGGTGGACGGCGTGCCGATGACAGGCTTGGCGATGATGCCGTCGCCCTACGTGAAGCCGGAGGAAACGGCGCAGAGTGTGCGTGACTTCGCCGCAGCGGGGGTGCGATTCTACAGCGACATCTTCTGGTCATACGGGCAGTTGAACGACTGGTGGCTTGGTGAAGGCGAGTACGATTTTTCCAAGCTGGACGCGAAGGTGGCGGCGGTGCTCGGCGCCGCGCCCGAAGGGTTTTATTTTCCGCGCGTCAAGCTCGACCCGCCGGACTGGTGGGCGAAGGCGCATCCGGAGGAGATGCTGCCGCAGCATGTGAAACCGGATTCCGCGGCGTGGGCGACGTTGTGGCCGCGCATGCTGGCGGACGTGGTCGACCATTTCGAGGCATCGCCGTACGCGGGGCGGATCATGGGGTATCAGGTCGGCGCGTTCGTGGGCAGCGAGTGGATTGTCAGGCCGGGGCCGCCGCCTGCGTGGACGAACGATCTTGCCGGTGACATCGCGCCCTCCTCGGCGGCTTTAAAACCGCGCGCGGAGTGGCACGAACGGCGCGGGCAGGTGGTCGCCGGCATCGTCAAGAAAGCCGTGCGGATCGTGAAGGAACGAACCGGAGGCAATAAGCTCACGGGCGTCTTTTTCGGCTACGGCATTCCGGAACATGCCTGCTTCCATGAGTTGATGACCTCCCCGGATGTCGACTACTTCTGTTCGCCGACCTCCTACCGCGGACGCTTTGCGGGTGAGCCGGGACGGTTCACGGTCAACTGCCAGGCGTCGCTCCGCCTGAACGGGAAGGTCTACTGGGACGAGAGCGACCTGCGCACGCATCTCTACCACAAACCTTCCGACTGGCGGCATCGGGACGAGTTCGAGAGCGTGAGTGCGATTAAACGCGCGTTCGGGTGGGGCTGGGCGCATGGCAACGAGACGTGGTGGTTCTGCCTGGAGGGGAACGGGCTCTTCCATTCCGCCGCAATGATGGAGACGATCGCGCGGGGCCGCAAGGTGTGCGGTGAGACGCTGAATGCGGGCAGCGCCCCGCTTGCCGATGTGGCGGTGTTCGCCGAGCCGACGCTCCACATTCCGAATGAAGCGTTCGACCTGCTGGTGCGGCAACGCTTTGAGCGGTGGGTACTGCCCCGGACGGGCGTCGCCTGGGACCAGTACCATATCGCGGATATCGAGAATCCCGCGCTGCCGGCATACAAACTCTACGTCTTTCTCAACGCGCACGCGGTGACGGCCGGGCAACGCGCGGCGATCAAGCGAGTCTGCCGGCGCAGTGGCGCCACGGCGCTCTTTTTCGGCGCGGCGGGTTACTATAACGGGGCGAAAGAGGGCGTCACGGAGATGGCCGACCTGATAGGCATCGCTTTTGCGGAGCACATCTTCAACGAAAGGCAACCGGCGGCCGTGAAACTCGCGGACGGCAGAGCGTTGCCGGAACTGTTGCTGCCGCGCGTGTTCGTGCCGGATGATCCGGGCGCGCAGGTGTTCGGAACATACCGCGGCGTGAACGTCTGCGCCGAAAAAGAGATCGAAGCCGGACGCAGCGCGTACATGCTGGAGCCGCCTGACGAGTGCGCGTTCCGCGCGTTCTGCCACCGGTGTGGCGTGCATGTGTGGTTGGACTCGGACGACACGCTGGGGGCCGGGCGCGGTTTCGTGATGGTGCATGCGGCGACGGACGGACTCAAGACCGTACGCCTGCCGGAAGGGATGGATGCCGGCGAGGTCTTCGGTGCGGACGGGGCCAAGAAGGGCGTGACATCTTTCACCGAATACATGCGCGCGGGCGAGACTCGCGTGTGGCGATTGAGCAGGGCTGATTAGCGTATGACGGCTCGACCATGGCTATAAATGCCAAGTCGTTTCACCACGAAGACACGAGGAGCACGAAGGGGTCAAAGGCAGACGTTTGTTGAAGATTCTCCGTGGCCTTCTTGTTTTCGTGGTGATAAAATGGAATGGAAAATTGATTCCGTGTTGGGGGGATGACATGAATAGGCTTTGCGTTTTGATGGCGGGAGTGATTGTGTTCACGGCGACGGCGGGGGCGGAGGTGGAGGTGCGCGTGAGGCCGGGACCGGCGGGTGCGCCGCAGATCCATGTGGACGGCAAGGCGGTGCCGCCGCGGATGTTCTGGGGTTGGCGCGGACACCGGCCGGTTGTCGCGGGGACGGCGTGGCAGAAGTTCGAGCTCGCCTTCACGCCAAAGTCCGCGGATCCGGGGACAATCCATTTCCGGATACCGTCCGGCAGGGACATCGAAGTGCTGCTCCGTAACGTGCGCGTCGTCGACACGGTGACCGGCGCGGATTACCTCGACCCGGCGTCGCTCGCCTCGCAAGAAGCGTTCGCGAAGGCGTGGACCGTCTACGACAACGACATGCGCGGCCGCGCGGGGGTGACAGATGACGGTTGCCTCAAAATCGAAGGGTGGGCCAAGAACAAAGGGCCGAAGCCGAATCCGCAGTTCCACTGCTACACCAAGCGGACGCCGTTCATTGAAGGTCACCGGTATCTGCTGACGTTCGAGGCGAAGGCATCCGAGAACGGCGTCCTGCTTTCACCCTCTGCCTATACCTGCGACAACGGGACCTACACGCATTGGCCTTTCACGGGCCGTGACCCTTTCCCCGTGCAGGTGAAAATGGCGGCGGACGCGGGCGTTGACTTCGTCTCGTTCATGGTGCCGAAGACGATTTGGCAGGATGACTACTCGTACGAATGGGCGGAGCTGGACGATATCTGTGACGAAGTCCTCGCCGCCAATCCGAAAGCGCTGCTCATCCCCCGCATCAAGCTGGAGACGTCGGGTTGGTGGGCGAAGAAGTATCCTGACGACGTGATCACGTACGCCGACGGGACAAAGGGCCCGGTGCCCTCCATCGCCTGTCGTCACTACCGAGAGAAGGCGTGCCGGTTCCTTGACGCGATGACGCGCCACCTCTGCGAAAAGTACCCGGACCGTTTCGCCGGTATCCATCCGGCGGCGCAGAACTCGAGCGAGTTCTTCTACTGGGACACGTGGACAAAGCCCTTCTTCGGCTACGATTCCTCCACGAAGGCGGCGTTTAAAGCGTGGCGCCGCAGGCATGGGCGCCCAGAAGCGGACGTGCCGACGCTCGCCGAGCGCAAGCTGGACATCTTCAGTTCCCCGACGCTCGCCGATCCGGTGAAGGACCGGGTGCTCGTCGACTTCCGCCTCTACCTGCAGGAAGAGATGGCGGATTTCGTCGCGGAAGTCGCCGCCACCTGCCGCAAGGCGTCCGCCGGTAAAAAGCTCGTCCTCATTTTTTACGGCTACCAGTGGGAGTTTGCGGGACACAGCCGCGGCGCGGGCACGTCGGGCCACTACGGCGTACAGCACCTTCTCGACAAGGCCGCGAAGGATCTCGACATTCTCTGCTCGCCCATCTCCTATCAAGACCGCGCCTGGGGGCAGACGGCGCCCGCGATGAACGCCGCAGAGACGGTGATGCGGCATGGCGTGCTGTGGCTTTTCGAGGACGATTCGCGAACATTCCTCGATCCGGACAAGGCCGCGCGCAAGCAGGAGGGCGTATGCATGGATCTCGCGCAGACGCGGCAGGTGCTGCTGCGCAACACCGCGCAGGCGATCATCCGCGGCTTCGGCTGCTGGTGGATGGATCTGCCCGCGTGCGGCTGGTACATGGACGCGCGGCTCTGGGAGCTGATGAAGCAGCTTGAACCGTTCGACCGCGCGATGTTCGACCGCAAGCACCCGTTCGCGCCGGAGGTGGCGGCGATCGTGGACGAGGAGTCCATGATGTACGTGTCGATTGGGCGCGTCTCGTCACTGTTTGTGGGTGCGCCGCGCGCCGCGTACGGGCGCGCCGGTGCGCCGTACGGGCAGTACCTCCTTTCGGATGTCCTGAAAAAGCCGCTCGACGCAAAGCTCCAGATTTTCCAGAGCGCGTGGTACATGACGCCCGAGAAGCTCGCGGCGATCGAAACGCAGCGGGCCGCGAAACCGGGTGTCACGCGCGTCTGGTGCTGGGCGCCGGGCTATCTCACGCCCGGAGGCAAGGACCTTGGCGGCATCGAGAGACTCACAGGTTTCAAGGCCAAGGCGCTCGCGCCCGCGACCGGCCGCGCGACGGCGACGGAACAAGGGCGGATGCGCGGGCTCCCCGAACACCTCGCGACGGAGGCGACGAAACCGTTCGTCGACCTTTTCGGCGTGGAGGCGTCCGACGCAGAGACGTGGGCGCGGTTCGAGGACGGCACGCCCGCGATCGCCGTGCGGGAAAATGCGTTCGGCGGGAACGAGGTGTTCCTGGGAACGCCGGCCTGTCCGCCTGAACTGGTTCGCGCACTTGAAGATCTTGCAGGCGTCCACCGTTATGTGAAGGATGGCCGCGCCGCGATCTGGGCGGCGGAAGGACGGCTCTCGGCGATGGCGGATGAACGCGGCGGCAAGACGACGTTCGACACGGGTGCTGCGGGTTCGGTAAGCGATTTCTTCACCGGCGAGAACATCGCGGACGGTCCGGTCTTCACGCTCGACATGGCCCCCGGCGAAACGTTTCTTTTTGAGTTCGGGCCGCAACCATGAAAGGCGTAATCGGTTGGCGACAGAGGAGTGCGAAGAACATGCGTTTCTAGTGAAACGGGGAGCAGGAAATCGGGATCGCGGGCTCATTTTGGAGCGCGGCGGCTTGCCGCCGCTTTGGAAAGCGGGAGCAAGCTCCCGCACTCCACAAACCGGTCGCAGCCCATCGTCCATCTCCCCGCCTCCGCCCGCGACCGATTGTGCTTCGCATCAAACACGCATTCGACTCGCGTACCCCTGTCACCGATTACATGAAAGGCTTGAAGCGGCATAAAAGAAGGGGGATACTATGCGTCAAACATGCGCGTAGTCTTCACAGTTCACGGGGATGGCGGGACGGGGGAGGTGCTTGATTTCTTGGCGCGGGCCGTTCGCGAGGGGCATGTCGCGGCGGTGCCAGCCGCGTGTGTGCCAGTGCTGGTGCGTGAAGGCCGTTGCCGGCCTGATCACGAAGACCTGTTTGAGTTCCGGTTGAGCGCACAGCCGCAGCGGTGCGGTTTGACGGAACGCGCGTTAGCGTTGTGTTTGGCGGTGGTCTGTTTGCCGCTGATGCTGCTGACGGCGTTGCTGATCTGGGTGTGCGACGGGCTGCCGGTGGTCTTCAGGCAGACGCGCTTCGGGTATCGGGGGGGCCCTTTCACCGTATTCAAGTTCCGCACCATGGCGCGGCGGGCCGAACGGCTGCAGGCCGGCCTGCAACGTAGAAGCAGGCAACCGGGACATCTTTTTAAACTCGAAAACGATCCGCGTGTGACGCCGCTAGGCAAGATTCTACGGCGCACGTTCATCGACGAGTGGCCGCAACTCATCAATGTCATTCGGGGAGAGATGCGCCTGATCGGGCCGCGGCCGCTGCCGGAGAGCGATCAAGGGCATTATACGCGGCCGGGGCATGCGTTACGGCTGGAGGGTTTGCCAGGCATAACGGGACTCTGGCAGGTGTCGGGACGCAATCGGCTCACGTTCGACGAGATGTGCCTGCTCGACTTTTATTATCTGTGCCACCGTTCAGTGCGGCTTGATCTTGCGTTGGCCGTGCGGACGGTCGGTGTCGTGTTCCAGCAGATAGGCCTGGGCCGCAAAGCCGAGCGTGGCCGCGAGCAGGCTGGGGATGTCGTACGCGCAGGCGATGACGACGGTTAGCCCAATAGCGGCCCAGCCGCGGCGCGTGATCGAGGCCGTGTTCCCGCACGTTACACGAAAACGTTCTCTGCCAGATGGCGTAAAATGCAACGTGAGGCTGCGACGGTGGGGGACGCAAAGTGGTAGCGGGTGGTCGGCGATCCAGAGCCCCGGACAACCGAGCGTGCGCGTCCGTTTCCTGTCACAGTGAATTTCAAGATCGCGGTCACGGTTCAGTTGGAGGGAGATGCGTGGATGTGGGGAGGGCCGTCGTGCGGCGATGCGGAGAGTGATCCGCTTTGATGTGAGTTGCAGTTGCCGCACGACTGCGCGGAGCGCTTCGGCCAACACGCCGTTGTCCGGCGCATCGGGATCTAGCGTGACATGAACATAAGAACTGCCTGCATATCGCAAGCGGGCGAACCATACTGCCGCCGCAGCACTCAACGCCGCCGCAGTAAAGGAGGGAAATCCGGCGCCGGCGAGCACGCCGGCCACCGCCGTGACAATCGGTAAGGTCAAATAAACAGGCATGAAGTGTCACCGAACAAGTTGGCACGTAAACCGGTACTCGTTAGAGGCTACCTCACCTAACGGTAGTCGTAGTGTACACCGCGATACGGCAGACCGTCCAATGGATTCCCGGCAAGGGGAGGACGGTTTCCCGGTTCTTCCGATGTTTGAAAAAAGTTCATGTCCAAAATCGAACGCATGGCTAGAAGGAATCGGATAAGATTCAAGCGTTGTTATCAACTGGGCCAGGTTTTGACGCATCGCGGCGGAAGAGTTTTAGTCAGTTTGCGCGCTTCACCCGGCCCACAATAGGAGATCAGCATGAAAACGAACATCCGAATGCGGTTGTGCCCTGTGACACGATTGGCATTTATGTGTGTGGTTTGCCTTCTTGCTGTTGGCGGTAAAGCCGACAATATTTACTGGACAGGCGCAGGCGGGAGCGGCGTCGGGGATTTCAACGTGCCCTCCAACTGGCAACAGGATCGGGTGCCGGGCGAGGACGATACGGCGTACTTTAACAATTATTCCGGCATAAACCAAAACTGGGCGGTGACGCTCAACACCGACGTGACTAATGCGAAGGTGGTGTTGAGAGTGCCGGTGCCAGATTATGAAACGCTGTTTGTCATGGATCAGCATGTGTATAACGTAACGACCAACGTTTATGTTTGGGACGCCTCCGGCGGACGCATCACGTTCACCAACGGGACGCTTCGTTCGAGCAAGTTTCAATTTACACCCAATTCTGGCTCGCAGGTCACCAATCTGGTGATAACCATGAAAGATGTCATCAGCGAGGCGGGAGATTTGGAGGTTGCCGCCGCGACCGCCGCGACGTTTGAGGGCGGACGTCTGCGGGTGACCAACTCGGTGGAGGTGACGGCGTGGGCACAGAACGTGACAACGGGCAGACTGGATTTGGCCAGAGATGTGCAATGCGATGTGGACGGTTACCTGAAGATCGATGCCAGGAGCACGTCATTCGCCATGTTGAACGTGTCGGGCGGCTCCAATACGTTCGGTAAGAGCGAAACAGGTCAAACGCTGCTTGTCGCGACAGGCGGAAAGGGTGCGCTTTGGGGTGGAGGGGGCACAAACAGCGTAAGCGGAGATCTGGCGATCGGGAGAGATTCCGGGGGGTCGGGCGAAATGACGGTGACCGGCGGCTTGTGGACGATAGGACGATACGTATATAATGGATTATATGGGTCGGGGGCCTTAAATGTCAGCGGCGGCGAACTCCGCGTCGTAGGAAAGGTGTTGGCGCTTGGCCGCTATGCGGGGGCAACGGGCACGGTTGAGGTGTCGGGCGGAGTGCTGGACTTGAACGGTGGAAACCTATGGCTAGGGGGCGATGCGGGCTGTGTGGCTCGGCTTACGCTTTCGGGAGATGGCGTGTTGAAAGTCAAAAGCGTGTACGAGTATAACGCGGCTGCCGCGAGCGAGGTGCTGTTCGACGGGGGGACATTGAAAGCTGCGGCTGCCGGCGAACTGGTTAAAGCGTTGGACGATGTGCGGTTAACTGCGAACGGGTTTGTGGTTGACACGGGCGGATATGCGGTCAGCGTGACGCCTGAGCTGAAAAATGCCGATGGCGAAGCCGGCGGCATCACCAAGAAGGGCGACGGCACGCTGACGCTCACCGGCACGCGCAGTGCGACTGGTCCGGTGTCGGTGCTAGGTGGTACTATGGTAATGAACGAGGCGGTTGCGGTGGAGTCCGGCGTGTCTCGTATTGATGGCATGCTGACGTTGCCTTCCAATAGCCGACTGACGGTAGCTTCTGGGGCTGCACTGGCGGGAACGGGTAACGTGGCGCGGGTGACGCTGGCCGACAATGCGTTGCTTGCGCGTGACAAGGCGGATGGCGCGACAACGCCGTTGAACGTCGATGACTGTGTGGCGGTGGGCACGCTGACAGTGGCTCTGTCAGGATACGCGATGACGGATCTGATCGCCTCCTTGCCGCTGTTGAAGGTGCCTTCGGCCTCTTTTGTGCAACCGGAATCGATCACTGTCACACTGAACGGCACACCCGTCGCCGCCGTCAAAGTGAAGTACGCTGAGAGTGACGGCAACACCGTTATGTCTGTCCAGTACACGGCCGGCACCATGATCAGTGTCCGCTAACGAGGGAACCGCGATGAAACGCCGCAACGATTTTTTTGTCATCAGCCTTTGCGGTTTTCTCGGGGCCGCATTAATGCCGGGTTGGGCCTGGGCGGAAGCGGTTCTGGCCGTGCCCCAATCGGTGGCGCGGGCCGTGAACGATTACTCGAGCGATCCCTCGCACCTGCTGGCTTGGCGAGCGCGTCTGGCCGATATGATCGAGGAACTTGCATCCATGAAGGTTTCTGAACAGTAAACGTGATTCGAATTGAGAAAGGTTTTGTCCATGGCGATTACGCACACAGCAATCAGTTACTACGGGTTGAATTATGTTGAACACGCTGAACGCGACTTCAAGGAGATGAAGGCGCATGGCTGCACCACGGTGATTCTGGCGGTCACGGAGTTCGATTTCGACTTCTGGCGTCCGAACATCCCGAAGATCGTGGATACGGCGCACAAAATCGGGCTGCGTGTGCTGATTGATCCTTGGGGCATCGGCAAGTATTTCGGCGGGGAGCAGGTGAGCCTCTTCCTGCAGAACAACACCGAGAACCGGCAGGTCTCGGCGTTGACCGGTGAGAAGCTGGCGCACGCCTGTTTCAACACACAGGCGTTCCGCGACTACTTCCAGCGTTTTTGTCTGACGCTGGCGCGTGAGACGGACGCGGACGGCTTCTTCTGGGACGAGCCGCACTATGCCCTGCCGAAGTCCTACGCCTCGATCACCGGCGGCGCGGGCGAGGACTGGGCCTGCCGCTGCCCGGTCTGCATGCGGCGCTTTCAGGAATATTACGGCTACGAGATGCCGCGCCTGATGACCGATGATGTGAAGCAGTTCCGCTGGCGCGAGGCGCTGTTCATCCTGGAGGACACCTCACGCAAGATCAAAGAGATCAAGCCCCGGATGGAAATCACTTGCTGCGTCCACGCCACGCTTAATACCTACTATGTCTGCGAGCATCGCGGCTACGACAATTGGGACATGGTGGCGGCGAGTCCGTATTTCGATGTCTTCTCGACCACGATCATCGCGTGGGAACTGCCGCAGGCCTTTTTCGAGAACATCACGCGGCGCACGGTGGAGGTCGCGAAAAAATACGGCAAGCAGTCCGAACGCTGGCTGATGGGCTACTACAAGCAGCCTGCGGATTTCGCGCAGATCGACCGCGTGGTGGATCTGTATGTGGCAGCCGGCGTGGACCGGCTCGGAACCTGGACCTACCGCGGCGGTTACGGCACCGTGCTGGCGGCGCCGGATGCGCTGAAGCTCTGGGACCGTATCGGAGAGAACTACAAGCGGGTACTGGGAGAAGGAAGGTAGTGCCTCAGTGTCTCACACGAAGGCACGAAGTCCACGAAGGAGAACTTAATGTTATGAATAAACCATTGTGACCTTTGTGCCTTGGTGTGAGATTTTTTTTGGTTGTGGGCTCCACCCACGGTTGTATGTGAAAAGGAGGAATTATGTTGGATGATTTGGGATACATGGAGCAGGCGGTGGCGCTGCTCAAGCGGGTGAAGGAAGAGCAGGCGGAGAACATTCAGAAGGCCGCAGGGCTGATGACGGAGGCGATCCGGCAGGATCGTCTGATCAGCGTCTACGGCGGCGGCGGTCACACGACGCTGGTGATGGGCGAGATGTTTTTCCGCGCGGGCGGGCTGTGCAACATCAACCCGATCATGGAGACCGGCATCTCGGTTTTCAACCAGGCCCTGAAGTACCTGGAGCTGGAGCGCTGCGTCAACTTCGGGCGGTCGGTGATGAAGTACTACGACTTGCAGAAAGACGACCTGCTGATCATCTTCCACAACATCGGCATCAACGCCGCCACGATCGACGCGGCGCTGGAGGCGAAAGAGCGCGGGGTCAAGATCATTGCGGTGGCCAGCTCGCTGTGGCAACGGGAGATGCCGGCGGATCACTTCATCCGGCATCCGTCGGGCAAGAACGTCTTTGACCTGGCGGATGTCTGCATCGACGACTACAACCCGGTCGGCGATGCGATCGTCACGGTGCCGGGGTTTGAGACGCCGATCGCGCCGGTTTCGAACATCGTGGATTTCACGATCGCGCATTGGCTTGAGATCGAGACCGTGCGGCAATGTGTGGCCGCCGGCATTAAACCGCCGGTATGGAACAGCGCCAACACGCCGGGGGGCGACAGCAAGAACGCCGCGTATGTGGCGACCTACAAACCGCGGATCAAATCTCTTTGAGGGCAACCACGCAGTGGTTGCAAAGACGAGTGTAAAAAAGGCAGCGCCCGAGATGGAGTCTCACACAATGGCACAAAGGGCACGAAGGGGTATAGAAATGGATGTCGAGGGGATGAACACGGCGTTGCGACGTCTGTGTGATAAGTACGGGGTGGCGGTTGACGGCCGGCTAGTCGCTGACGCAGAGCTGGCGGCCGGGGTGCGGTTGGAGATGGTGGGCGGCGCGGTATCGTTGCTGCCTTGGCGCGTGGAACGGCGGTTTGCGGAGCTGAAAAAACTCATCGACGGTAAAACGTTGGAGGAGGTCTCAACCTTGCGTTTCGCGGTGATGCGGAACGGGGCGCGGCTGGGGCATCTGCTCTACCGAGAATTCGATTTGTGCGAGTGGATGGCGGGGGCGTCGATCCGCAAGACCTTCGCGGTGGTCGCCGGCGGCAAGGTGGCGAACGTGATCGTGACCTTCGCGAACGGGATGAGCGCGAGCGTCGAGTGTTCGGCCGCGCTGCCGGAGGGTGCCGCCGAGATCGACCGGCACGAGATCATCGCGCGACGCGGGGTCGCCTGCGACCGGGTGGTGGACACGCAGGTGCCGCAAGCCTCGATCTATGCATTCACTGCGGACGGGACCAAGACCTACACCGACACCGACGCGGAACTGTTCGGCTTCAGCGATGCGGAGATCTGGGCTGTCCGCGCGGCGTTCGCGGTGCTGAAAGCTCCGGCGCTTGTTGCCGAGTGGAAGAAGGCTGGCTGCGACGTGAAAGAGAAGGTGATGCAGACGCTGGCTTGTGCCGAGACCTGCGTTCCGGCCGTTTTTTCGGAGGAAATTTAAGCATGAAACCGGTCAAGATCGCGATGATGTCGCTGACGCACGGGCACACCCGCAAGTATTACCAGACGCTGCTTGAGAACGCCAAGCTGGATTGGGTGGCGTCGTGTGCGGAAGACCAGAGCGCCAAAGAGACGTATGAGTTGTATCAAACGGGCGTGCCGTGTTATCTGAGCGCGAACGAGATGTTCGAGCGGCATCCCGACATCGAGGCGGTGGTATTGGCCTCGGCCAATGACAAACATCTGGCGCAGGTGCAGGATTGTGCGCGGCGCGGGGTGCATGTGCTGTCGATGAAGATTCCCACGTTCGATATGTCCGAGTATGACGCGATGATCGCGGCGGTGGACAAGGCCGGGATCGTCTGCCAGATCGAACTGGAGATGCACTACAATCCGGTGGTGCACCGGCTGAAGAAACTGATCGCGGAGGGCACGGTCGGCAAGATCGTGTCGGTGCAGGCCACCAACATCACGCTGTCGCCGGTCTGGGCCTTTCCTTGGCAGGGCGTGCCCGAGGCGAGCTACGGCCGGCGCGTGCCGCTGAAAGCGGGTGACGCGCGGTGCCGCGGCGGGGCGTTGTGCGACCATCCGCACATCTTTGACCTGGTCCGGCATTTGACCGGGGCTGATTTCGATTTTGTCTATTCGTCTGTCGCACCCAACCTGCGGCCTGAGCTGCAGGTCGAGGACATGCTGCTGGTCAACGGCAAGCTGAAAGACGGCACGGCGTTTCTCTTCGACCCCTCGTGGTCGCGCATGGAGGAGCGCCTCAAAGTGCCTGGGCCGGGTTGGGAGGTTTTCCCCAAACGCATGGAGGTGAACGTCACGGTGGTCGGCGAAAAGGGCACGCTGGTGTGCGACTGCTTCGGGCCGAACGTGTATCACAACGGCGCCCCCAATGACCGCTACACGGTGCAGTACACCTACTTTGACGAGTGGATCGGCATGATCGATGAATTTGTGGGCTGTATCCGCGAGGGTAAGGAACCGCTGATCAACCTGCGTTGGCACCGACCGACCCTCGCGGCCATGAACGCCTGCTACGACAGTGTCGCGAGCGGGGGACCTTGCGTTGTGAGTTAAGACGTTTTAGAGGTGCGGTGCTGCGGGGTTTCTAACGCAGAGACGCAGAGACGCGGAGACGCAGAGGGAGACGGGATGAGGCATGTTTAAGCTGACACTGCTGGACATAGGCATCATTGTCGGGTTTCTGGTGGCGGTGGTGGGTGTGGGAGCTGCGGCGGCGCGCAGGTCGAGCCGCAGCGCCTCGGACTACTTCCTGTCGGGACGCTCGATGCCGTGGTGGCTGCTGGGCATCTCGATGGTGGCCTGCACCTTCTCGTGCGGCACGCCGAACCTGATCACCGACATCGTGCGCAACGACGGGGTGGCGGGTAACTGGGTCTGGTGGGCGTTTCTGCTGACCGGCATGCTGACGGTCTTCGTGTACGCCAAGCTATGGCGGCGCTCGGAGCTGGATACGGACTTGGGGTTCTACGAACTGCGTTACAGCGGCCGCGCGGCGGCGGCGCTGCGCGGGTTCCGCGCGCTGTATCTGGGTGTCTTCTTCAACGTGATGTCGCTGGCGATCGGCTCGTTGGCGGCCATCAAGATCGGCCAGGTGATCTTCGGACTGTCGTCGGTCGAGACGCTGCTGTGGGCGTCGGTGGGCGTGGGCATCTACGCCACGCTGGGGGGACTGACCGGCTCGATCTGGGCCGATTTCTTCCAGTACGCGATCGCCATGGCGGGTTCGATCGCGGCGGCGGTGTATCTGATCAGGGCGGACGTCGGCGGCACGGGCGTGACATCGCTGGCGGAGTTGTGGGCGCGGGTGCCGGCGGACAAGTTGAGTTTCTTTCCGCATGTGGAAGGGGGCGACACAGCCGTGCTCGTGACGGTCTTCGTTTTGCCGCTGGCAGTGCAGTGGTGGAACGTCTGGTATCCGGGCGCGGAACCGGGGGGCGGCGGCTATATCGCGCAGCGCATGCTGGCGGCCAAGAACGAGAAGCACGCGATTGGCGCGACGATGCTCTTCAATTTTATGCACTACGCGGTGCGCACGTGGCCGTGGCTGGTGGTGGCCTTGGTCTCGCTGGTGGCGCTGCCGAAGGAGACGCCGCAGGAGATGGCGCGGTCGCAGGCCTGGCTCTCGGGAAACGCAGCGCTGGTGCAGCGTTACCGCAGTGGCGGGGATGGACTGCCGCCTGAGGCGCGTATGGAGGTGCGTTATCACACGGCGGCCGCGCGTGGGCATGGCGCACTAGCGAAAGCTTTCCCCGGGGTGGAAGATGCTTTCTTGCGTGATGACATCGCGTATCCGGGGATGATCTCGCGTCTGCCAGCGGGGTTGCTGGGCTTGGTCGTGGCCTCGCTGATCGCGGCGCACATGTCGACGGTGGCGACGCATCTGAACTGGGGTGCCTCGTACGTGGTCAACGATTTTTATCTGCGGTTCGTTCGGCCGGACGCCACGCCGCGTCAACAGGTGCGCATGGCGCGCATCACGACGGTACTGCTGCTGGTGTTAGGCAGCGGGGCGGCGTTGTTGCTGCAAGGTGCGAAGGGGGCGTTTGATGTGCTGTTACAGGTGGGCGCGGGCACAGGCCTCATCTACATCCTGCGCTGGTTCTGGTGGCGCGTCAACGCTTGGAGCGAGATCGCCGCAATGGTCATCTCTTTCTTGGTCGCAGTGCTGTTCCGGTTCGTCGCCGAGCCGTTGGGGTTGGAGGGGGCGATGCGTGAGGCGGGGTTGTTGAGTGTGATGGCCTATAGCGGCTGGAAGCTCGTGATCGGAATTGCGATCACAACGGCCGGCTGGCTGACGGTGACCTATCTGACGCCGCCCGAGGAAATGACGGTGCTAACGGCTTTTTGCCGTAAAATCCGCGCGGGCGGTCCGGGCTGGCGTAAAGTCGAACAATGGGCCGCGTCGCGGGGCGAAGAGATCGATGCGGAGAGTGGGCGTTCCGGTCTGCCGCTGGGCATCCTCTGCATGGTGCTGGGGTGCGCGGCGGTCTGGGGCCTGCTCTTCGCGATCGGTTACGCTCTGTACGGCAAGTGGGGGCACGCGGGCGCACTCGGCGCGGTCACGGTGCTGGCCACCGTCTGGCTGATGCGGCTGGTGCCGCGGATCAGGTTCGGCTGAAGATGATGTTGGGGCATCGCTATCGAAATCGCTGTCGGGATCGGGATCGAGCAGCAATGGCACTGGGACGCGAGACATTGGATGTCCACCGCCTTGCGATCGGCTACGTCGCGTGGGTCTATGAGAATGCCGACGGTCTGACGGGCAGCCAACGTTCGGCGAAGTGCCCATGGCTTCGTGCCAGGCTATCAGGTTCAGGAGGAAGCGACCCCTGCGGCGCGACCCCTATCGATGCCGATCCCGATTTCGATAGCGACAGCGATTGGGATGAGACAAACCCCGACAAGGCGGTTGAGGCGACGGGATACCGCGCCTCACCGCTGACGTGATACGTGACTCATGCGCGAAACTGAATGAGGAGTTGCGCGGCAACGGCGTCACTGCCCGTCGGTGTCTGCGGGGAGGGCAATGCCGCGCTTGTGGAGGACGTCGTTGGGCGTCACGCCGGTCATGCGTTTGAAGGCGGTGGCAAAATATTGGGAAGAGGCGAAACCGCATTCTTGCGCGACCCCTGTCACGCTTTTTTTACCCTCCAACAACAGGTTCATGGCCCGGTCGATTTTCTTGTGGAGAAT
>DAOTKE010000062.1:0-19004 GCA_035449085.1 Kiritimatiellia bacterium
CACACACCTCCAGCACCTGCTTGGCGCGCGGGTGCATGACCGCGTGGTAGACCGACGAGACCGTGTAGAGCAGGATGATGGAAAACCCGAAGAGCGCGCCGCTGACCACCTTCCACGCCACCTGGTCGCCGCTCTGCGCGCCGAACACCACCATCAGCGCCAGCATCGCCGCCCCCAGATGGCTGCCCAGCGCGTGGATCGCGCTGTGCGCCACCTCCTCGTGCACCGTGTAGTCTCTGGGAGTCAGGCGTTTCATGAGCAATCGGCTAGTCACAGGCATACGCGCAGTTCATGCGTTTCTGGTGAAAAGGTGGCGGGCGAGTCGGGAGCGCGGGCGTCCCCGCCCGAAATGTGATGAAAGTCTGCACGCGAGTCGGGCGCGAAACCGGTAGGGCGGTCTCGCCGAGACCGCAGCGGACGCCTCGGCGAGGCGTCCCTACCGGAAGCGGTACTGCGTGTACGTCATGACCGCGCGGCCCTTTTACATGACACGTTGTTGCCCGCGCTCCCGACTGAGCTCCGCATAAAACACGCGCTATACTCGCATCCCCTTTCGCTGACCGATTACTTTTCATGATGTAACTGTTTTATCACAATCATGTTAATCCTGTAATCATGGCTAGAGAAAATCGGCGGTCTTGGTTTTACAGACTACCAGTGTCATTTCGCGGCCAGGTACGCGTTGATCGCGGCGGCGGCGCGGCGGCCTTCGCCCATCGCGAGGATCACCGTCGCGGCGCCCAGCACGATGTCGCCGCCGGCGTAGATGCCGTCGATCGAACTCTTGCCGTTCTCATCCACAATGATGTTGCCCCACTTGTTGACGGCCAGCCCCTCGGTGGTCTGGCTGATCAGCGGATTGGAGCCGTTGCCGATCGCGACGATCACGGTGTCGACCGCCATCAGGAATTCGCTGCCGGGGATCGGCAGCGGGCTGCGGCGCCCCGAGGCGTCGGGCTCGCCCAGCTCATAGCGCAGGCACTCCATGCCGGTCACGCGGTCCTGCTCGTCGCCGAGAATGCGCACGGCGTTCTGCAGCATGTGGAACGTCACGCCCTCCTCGCGGGCGTGGGCGACCTCCTCGACGCGCGCGGGCATTTCTTTCTCGGTGCGGCGGTAGACCAGGTGCACCTCCTCCGCGCCGAGCCGCAGCGCCATGCGCGCCGCGTCCATCGCCACGTTGCCGCCGCCCAGCACCGCCACCTTCTTGGAGGTGTAGAGCGGCGTGTGGGCGTGTGCGCTGTCGTAGGCCTTCATCAGGTTGGCGCGCGTCAGGTATTCGTTGGCGGAGAAAACGCCCACCAGGTTCTCGCCCGGGATGTTCATGAACTTGGGCAGCCCCGCGCCGGTGCCGACAAACAGCGCGTCGAAGCCGTCCTGCGCCAGCATGTCTTTGATCTTGCGCGTGCGGCCGACCACGTAATTCAGCTCCAGTTTGACGCCCATGCGCTGTAGCAGGTCGATCTCGTTCTGCACGATCGCCTTGGGCAGACGGAACTCCGGAATGCCGTAGATCAGCACGCCGCCGGGCTTGTGGAACGCCTCGAACATCGTCACCTCGTGCCCTTCGCGGCGCACGTCGGCCGCGACTGTGATGCTGGCCGGACCGCTGCCGATGACCGCGACCTTCTTGCCGGTGGCGGGCTTGATCTCAGGCGCGGCCTGCCGGCCGCTCTCGCGCTCCAGATCCGCGACATAGCGTTCGACGCGCCCGATCGAGACCGCCTTGTCCACGTCCTTAAGCGCCTTGCCGAGCGTGCAGGGCGCCTGGCACTGCACCTCCTGCGGGCAGACGCGGCCGCACACCGACGGCAGCAGGCTGTTCTCGCGGATGATCGCGACCGCCTCGTCGAACCGCCCGTCCGCGGCGGCCTTGAGGAAATCGGGAATGCGGATGCGCACCGGGCAACCCTGCACGCACGGCGCGTTCTTGCACTGCAGGCAGCGCTGGGCCTCCACCCGCGCCTGCTCGGCCGAGTACCCGAGTGCGACCTCGCTCATGTTGCCGCGCCGGACCGCCGGATCCTGCGACGGCATGGCCTGCGCCGGGATCGCCATGCGCGCTTTCGGGGTGAGAGTCTGGGCGTCAAGCTGCCGTAACAGCTCTGCGGCGGCGCTCAACAGGGTTTTTGTGTCTTTGTGCATGGTCTTTCTTTCTTATTTGAGGACTCATTGCCACTGTTAAACTCCAAGAGTTTTTCCCAGTCAATCGCACCGTCCTCGGCACAATAAGTAATGGTGAATTCCCTAACGAACCGATTGACCGCTTTGTCCCACTCTTCCCGGAATTTGAGTTTGTGTTCTGCGGGTTTAGATTTCATCGCGTCTATAATTTTCAAGTAGAACGTTGGATCCCCTGTCAATTCTTCCCAGAACGCTTGCCCCGCCAACTCTCTAAAGATGACTTCGGTTGACTTGGCAGAAGATTTCTTTTTGCCGTAGCAATAGCCAACAATTGCGTCAAAATGCTTCTGCAGTTTCAACATGCGGTTACGAAGGTTCATAAATTCTTGATTCTGCCGCCGCCGACTCTGGGCATTAAAGACAGAAGTGCCCGACTTAACGGCGATCGCAGTGTAGGTTGTTGAAGTTTCACGGATGATGTCCGCGCCTTCACCTCCAGCGGTTGACGCACCAGAAACTAGTTTAGCAAGCGGTTCAAAAAAGGCGTCACCAAAAATACCTTCATCAGACGAAGACATGTATGCGCTTAAGAGCTGCATAATGAATTCAGTTGCCGATTCAGTACCAATCGCCCGGAACAAATAGGGGTTTTTCCTCTTTAAGGTGTCTCGCAGTTTCAATGCGGACAGCTTAGCAATACGTCGCGTGTAAAATGCCTCGAGGCATTTCTGAACGTGCTCCTCGATAATTGCAGGCGTTAAATGCATTTCAAAGCTCCTCGTCTAGCGCTTGATAATTGATTATAAAACGTTTGAGCGCATTACCGATGGCGTAACCGAGCCCAACGGGTACGGCATTGCCGATCTGCCGGTATTTGTCGGCTGTTGACCCCTCGAAAACCCAATTATCTGGAAACTGCTGTATGCGGGCATATTCTTTCACGGAAAGCGGGCGCAGCTCAGTGGGATGGCAGAGGCAGGTGCTTTTCTGGACTGGACTTGTTGGCACAGTGGGGGACGGTTCATCAAAACGCAGACGGCGGAAGAATCCCACCCGGCCGCCAGTGGACGTAAAGGCCCCGCCCAACGCTTCAGCCTGCAAGTTGGCGGGTAGGCTCCGCCAGTTTTCCCCTTCTTTCAATAGCTTGAGAAAACGTTGACGATTCTTTGAAAAAGGAGTGAACTCCGGATGCGGATCGGTCAAACCTTGCACGGCATCCCCAAGCGTACGCCATTGGGGGCAGAACAGGTTTTCCGTTCGTGAGTATTGAGCTGTCGGCATCGTGACTTGGAAGCCGTCACGGCTGCCAAGAAAAACAACGCGTTCCCTTTTCTGAGGAGTGCCGTAGTTGGCGGCATTCACGAGTTCCACAGAAACGGTATACCCCATTTCATTAAAGGTTTCCGCAAGCAACTTGAGGACGGTGCCCCTGCCGGTGTCCTTTTGGCCTTTGCGTTGCGAAATCGGCACATGGGTCAGAGAAGCCGAGAGAATCCCCCTCACGTTTTCCATGACAAAAAAAGGCGGACGCAGTTCTGCGATAATCCTCAAATAATCAAACATGACTTGGCCGCGCGGATCATTGAACGACTGCCTCTTACCTGCTGTACTGAATGAAGGGCAGGGAGGGCCGCCAGCGATAAAGGCGACATCATCGCGCTGAAGCCTAAAGGCAGACAACAGTTTGTCGCCTGTCCAATTTTGGAGGTCATCACAAATGAGCGGTACTTCTGGACGGTTTCTGGTGATTGTCGCGCAGGCTTTCTTGTCGAGTTCGAGGCATCCGGCAGCCTGAAAGCCAGCGGCTTCAAGGCCAAGATCAAGTCCCATCGCGCCGCTGAAAAGCGAAATGAATTTGATACTTTTCGCCTTCGGTGACGGACATGCGACATACTGACTTGCCGCCGAAAACTCGCGCGACGACGCAGAAAAGGACTTGCGGCCCAAAATATAGAACCGGTTCTTATGCATGACCTGACCAGCAAGGATACGAATGTGGAATTTTATGCATCATGCACCTTCCCGCTTACGCCATGCTTAGCGAACGGCATCCAGCCGGCAGTGGTGCGCCTGGTGGTCGGCGTCCTCGCGCGGCTTGTAGGCGCGCAGGCGTTTCATCATGTTGTCGAAATCAACCAGATGGCCGTCGAACTCCGGCCCGTCGACGCACACGAACTTGGTCTTGCCGCCCACGGTGACGCGGCAGCCGCCGCACATGCCCGTGCCGTCGATCATGATGGTGTTGAGCGAGACCACCGTGTGCACGCCGTAGGGGCGCGTGGTCTCGGCGCAGAATTTCATCATGATCGGCGGCCCGATGGCCACGGCCAGATCCGGCTTGGGCGTCTGCTCGCACAGCTCTTTCAGCGGCTCGGTCACCAGCGCCTTGCGGCCGTAGGAGCCGTCGTCCGTGACGATGATCAGCTCGTCGGCGATGCGGCGCATCTCCTCTTCCAGAATGATCAGCGAGCGGTTGCGCGCGCCGATGATGATGGTGACGCGGTTGCCGGCGGCCTTGAGCGCCTGCGCGATCGGGTGCAGCGGCGCGACGCCGATGCCGCCGCCCACGCAGACCGCATACCCGACCTTTTCGATGTGGGTGGGCTGGCCGAGCGGTCCCAGCAGCGCGGCGATCGTGTCGCCCTCCTGTTTCTCCGCCAGCAGGTGGGTCGTCCGGCCGACGGCCTGAAAGATCAGCGTGATGCTGCCCCGCGCCGGATCGGCGTCGGCGATCGTGAGCGGGATGCGCTCGCCGAGCTGGTCGTCGATCTGCAGGATGATGAACTGGCCGGGCTTGCGCTCGCGCGCGATCAGCGGCGCTTCAACCTCCATGCGGTAGACATCGTCTGAAAGCTGCGTTTTCTTAAGAATTCTGTTCATGGGCGGGTCATCCGTTCGGGGTTCAGAAAGGAGCCAAGAGCATAGCATATTCGCAGGGCCGTTAAAACGGCAGATTGTGCTCTTTGATCTTGCGCTGGATGGTGCGCCGCGAGAGGCCGAGCTGGTCGGCGGTCAGCGTGCGGTTGCCGGCGTTCTGCACGAGCTTGGCCTCCAGCACCGCGCGCTCGAGCTGTTCCAGCGTCATGCCGGCCGGGATCGCGAGCGCGCCGGGCAGGACGGGCGCGGCGGCGCGCGCCTGCGAAGAGGGCACGTTGACGGAGGCGGCGGAGAGCACGCCGCCCGGCGAGAGCAGGACCGCAGACTCCACGATGTTGCGGAGCTGGCGCACGTTGCCGGGCCAGTCGTGCGCCTCGAGGGCGGTGTAGAAGTCGGGTTTCACCGCCGCGATGGCCTTGCCGTTCTCGGACGCGGCGCGCACGATAAACCGGTCGGCCATCGGCCGGATGTCCGCCCTGCGCTCGCGCAGCGGCGGCACGCGCAGGGTCACCACGTTGAGCCGGTAGAGCAGGTCTTCGCGGAAGCTCCCCTCGCGCACCATGGCGTCGAGATCCTTGTTGGTGGCGGAAACCAGCCGCACGTTGACCTTGAAGACCTCGCGGCCTCCGACGCGCCGCACCTCTTTCTCTTCGAGCGCGCGCAGCAGCTTGACCTGCACCGAGGCGGGCGCGTCGCCGATCTCGTCGAGGAAGAGCGTGCCGCCGTCGGCGCGTTCGAACGCGCCCTTGTGCGTGCCGGTCGCGCCGGTGAAGGAGCCCTTCTCATGGCCGAACAGCTCGGACTCCAGCAGATTTTCGGCGAAGGCGCCGCAGTTGACCGCCACGAAGGGACCGGCCGCGCGCTTGGAGTCGACGTGCAGCGCACGCGCGACCAGCTCTTTGCCGGTGCCGCTCTCGCCGCAGATCAGGATCGTGGCCATGGTGTCGGCCAGCGCCTCGATCTGCGTGATCACGGCCTGCATGGCCGGGGACTCCGCGATGATGGCGGTGGAGGCGAATTTCTCGCGCACGGTCTGCGAGAGCTTGTCGACCTGGCGCCGCAGGCGGGCGGTCTCATAGGCGCGCCGCAGCTTGGATTGGATGTCGTCGAGTTCCAGCGGTTTGGTCACGTAGTCGTAAGCGCCCTCGCGCATGGCGCGCACGCCCGACTCGACCGAGCCGTAGGCGGTCATGATGATCACCGGCACGGCGGCGTCGAGCTTGCGCAGGCGCGCGAGCACCTGCAGGCCGTCGATATCCGGCAGCACAAGGTCGCTCAGCACGAGATCCGGCACCTGCTGCTGAAACGCCTCCACGCCGGCCAGGCCGGTGGCGGCGCAGCGCGTGCTGAAGCCCGCGTCCTGCGCGGCCTCTTCAACCGAGCGGGCGTTGTCGGGATCGTCTTCGATGATCAGGAGAGTGGGGGAAGCTTGCATGGAAGTTAGGAGTTAGGAATTAGGAATTAGGGGTTGGGGGAGAAAGGAGAAAGGAGGAGGGAGAAAGGAGAAGGGAGGGGTTAGGAAGGAGGTTGAGGTGCGGCGGGCAGGGTGATGCGCAGGCGGGCGCCGCCGCCGTCGCGGGCGAGGGCTTCGATGTCGCCGCCGCAGCGCCGGACTGCGGTACGCGCCAGGAAGAGGCCGAGGCCGGTTCCTTCGGGGCGTCCGGTGACGAACATGTCGAAGACCGTCTGGCGCTGCGCGGCCGGGATGCCGGGGCCACGGTCAAGCACTTCGATGGCCAGAAACGTCTCGTGGCGGCCCAGCACGACGGTCACCTCGCTGCCGCGCGGGGCGAACTGGATGGCATTGACGATGATGTTCAGCAGGGCACGGCGCAGCGCGAAAGGATAGGCCGCGGCCGGCGGCAGCGGGTCGTGGGGCCGGGCCCGCAGCGTAACGCCGGCCTGTTCGGCTCGAGGGGCAAGCGTGTCGGTGCATTCACGCACCACCTGGTCAAGATCCACCGGCTCGGGCCGCTCGTCCGCCGGCCGGGCGAGAAAGAGAAACTCCTGAAAGATCTTGTCCATGCGTGCCATCGTGCGCGCGATGCGTCCGGCGAGGTCGCGCACGCGCTCGGGGCGGAATCCCTCTTCGCGTGCCAGCTCTTTGCCGAGCATCTGCGCATCGAGGCGCACGGCCGACATCGGATTGCGGAAATCGTGCAGGATACCATTGGCCAGCACACCGGAAAAGGCCAGATGCTCCTCCTGGCGGGCACGCGCCTCGCGTCGGCGGTCGCGCGCGACCGCCACCAGCAGCACGCCGGCGCAGATGGCGAAGGAGAGGATCAGCACGCCGACCGAAAAGGTGAAGAGCGATGAGACCAGGGCGCGGGCGGTCTGCTCCTCGGCGCCGACCGCCTCGCGTTTGAAGGTCGCCTCGGTCGTCACTTGACTGCCGTCCGGCAGGCGATGGGTGCGCGTGATCACAAACACCGGCTGACGCACGCCGCCGATCTCCAGCGAGCCCTGGGACATTTCAGTCTCGCTCTCGCCGGCTGACGTATCGGCTGGCGTCATGCCCGGCGGTTGGGGTGGTGACGGCGCGTCGTGCAGGCCGCCGGCCTGGCGGTGGAAGAGCGTCTCCCCGTCGCGCGAAACCGAGATCGATTGCACGTCTTTGCGCACGGAGAAGGCACTGTCCACCATGGCGGAGAACTGGCGCCAGCGAGCAGGCGTGAGGTTGGTGGTACTGGCCATGCTGACGCCGTTCAGGGTGTCGAGCAGCGCTTCGCCTTCCCGCAGGACGGTCTCGGTAGCGGCGAGATGCGCCTGCCTGTCGTGCTGCCATTTCAGGAAATGGAGCACGCCACCCGCGCCGAGCGCGGTAGTCAGCAGGGCGAGCAGCAGGATGATCTCCAGCCGCCAGATGCCGTGGCGAGGTGTAGAGGGTTGTGCGCGAGGTACCGTCATGCCGTTTTTTGCTAGCAGGGAATGTGCCGAGGAACGACTCCCAGTATAACGCAAGGGATGCAGACGCGACAAGCCGCGATGCGACAGGTTGGCACGCCTGGGCGGCCAGATTGGCGCAGCCAGGATGGATTTAGGAATTGAGAAGGAGATAAGGGGAAAGGAAAAAGAGGAAGGGAAAGGGAGGGCAGATGGCTGGGTTACATGTTACCAGTCAAGCGTTGCAGGTTCAGCGTTCGGCGTTCTTGCCGGCCTCCTGCTTCTCTGCCACCAACCCCTAACCCCTAACTCCTAACGCAGGCGTAGCCCGCAACCCAATTCAATCTCACACAAAGGCACAAAGGCCACAAAGGCTTCTTTTAAAACGGCATCCACCTTCGTGCCCTTCGTGGCTTCGTGTGAGAAACAACTTGTTTTTTATTGTGCTTGTCGAGCCGCAAGGCACTAATTCCTAACTCCTAATTCCTAACTCCTCCTTCCAAGAGGTCTGGCATGACCTCTGCTTGAAAAAGGGGCGGGGCGACAGTGGACTTGAAAACGATGAACTGGAAAACAGCGTTAAAACATGCGTGGGCGGTCTGTGACCGTCTGCTGCTGCTCGCCGTTTTTGTTTTGCTGGGTGTCACCTGGTATTCGCGTGGCCGGGAAGAGGCCGCCACCGTGCCAGCAGAGGCGCCGCGGAAGGTGCTATTGCGGCGTCCCGCATCGCGCGCCAAGGCAGTTGAGGGGCTGCGGGTTTCCACTGGACGGCACAGCATGTCCGCGATCGCGCGGTCGATGGCTGAATCGGATTGGGAACGGATCCCCAGCCGTCCGGCGATGGATATCCGCGAGGACGGCAAGAGCTTCGAGATTTTATTTGCGCTGCCGGAAGGGGTGGTGCGCGAAAGTGTGCGTGTCACCACGGCGGGCGGTACGCTGTCGTTGGCGATGCGGACGGAGGGGGGAAGATCCTACCTGAAACGCGTACGACTGCCGTGCCGGATGGAGCGCGCGGCGAATGTGCAGAGCGTGATTTCGAACAATGTGCTGCAGGTGCGCATCCTGGCTGCGGAAAATTAACCTAGCGCTGGCGGTGGAAAAGGTAGAGACCGATCGCCAGGAAGGCCAGATTGCCAAACCATGCGGCCGGGACGGGCGGGACCAACGCGTTTTTGGCCAGCACCATGCAACCGATCGAGACCGCGTAGAAGGCAAAGAAGAGCGCCACGGCAATGATCACTCCTTTAAAAACACTCTGGCGCCCGGTGGCGACACCCGCCGGGATCGCGAAGAGCGTGATGATCAGGCAGGAAAAGGGGGCGGCCAGACGCGCATGGATGTCGAAGGTCTTGGAGGCCACCTCGTCGCGGGTCAGGTGCGGGTGCGTCGCCAGGTAGTGGTACATGTCGCGGATGGTGTAATACTCCCACGCCTTGTTCATCAGCAGGAAATCGCTCGGCCGCTCGTCGAAATCCGGGAAGGCGCGCAACGGCATTGTTGCCAACGAGGGAGTCGGATTCTCGACCGGATTGTTGAACTCGTCGTAATATTGGTATTTCGGGTAGAAAAACCACCACATCCCGTCAAGATACTCGGCCTTGCCGCAGGTGATGTCCACCAGACGGCTGCCGTCGGGCCGGTCGCACGAGAGCCGCACGCCCTCCAGCAGATTGGGGTTCTCGGCGGATATCCGGTTGACGCGCCAGATACGTCCGGCGGGCTGATTGTAGAAGGGAATGTTCTCAAAAGCCTTGTCCGGAACCTCCTTGAAACGCGCCTCGCGCAGGTCGCGTGCCCACTCTGAAGCCCACGGCGCGTAAAATTCATTGATGCAGGTGACTGCGACGGCCATCACGGCCGCCACCGCCAGCAGCGGCCGGACGATGATCAGGAAGGTGATGCCGCTGGCGCGCATCGCCGTGATCTCGCTGTGGCGACAGAAATTCCACATCGTGTAGAGTGCGGCCAGCAGTAGCGCGGCGGGGATCAGCCACTCCAGATAGGGCGAGATGTAGCCTCCAAAAAAGGCGGCCACCGTCGCGACCGGAGGCTTGGCCTCGATGAGACGGTTGAAAGAGTCGAACAGCTCGAACAGCACGTAAATGCCCAGAAAACCGATCAGACAGTAGACAAGCGGCACCAGGAATTCACGCAGCACGTATCGGGTGAGAATTCGCATAAACGGGGCCAGTATACGGCACTCTGCGGTTGTTCGACAATCCCATTCGCCGGTTATCGCGGGTCGCGTGTGTCAAGGTCGCGTGATCACCGCTCGCAGTGCCGTCAGTTCCGCCGCCATTCTGGAGGAACGCGACCGTGCGGCTGTTTCTTGATTCATCGGCGTTCGCAAAATGGTTTGTCAAAGAAGCCGGCCAGCGGCACTGTGACACTCGATACGGCGGCCTTCGCCCGCGCGCACCGCGAGGTTGCCGAGCAGGACGAGTTCGGTCAGCGGACCGGCATGGTCGAAATTCGAGCTGGCCGGCGCACCGCCGCGGCAGGCGCGGAAGAAATCTTCCTGGTGTGTGCCGCGCACGCGCGGCAGCGTTTTGGCCGGACGCGGGAAGGCACGGTGCGCCTCTTCGGGCAGCATGCGGCAACCGTCACCGTGACGGCCCAGCACCATGATCCCCTTGTCACCGATGATCAACGAACCCTCTTCGGGCAGTTCCCGATTGTATTTCTGCTCCAATTCGGCGCGGATCGACGGCAGATTCCACGCATCACGCGCCACGTGCTTGTAGGTTCCGTCTACCGTCTTTTTGTTGAACGGTTGACCTTTGGCGAGACCGTCGTACCAGTAGAGGTTGAGCGGTGCCAATCCGTCGCGCGCCGGGAATTCCCAGCGGATGCGGGCCCCAACAGGCCAGTAATCGTCACTACCGCCGTTGACCTCCTCCAGCTCGACCGCCGTAGGGTTCGCGAGTTTGAGCGCCCAGTAGGCATGGTTGATGATGTGGCAGCCCATGTTGCCGATCGACCCGTTGCCGAAGTCACGCCACGAATGCCAGTCGTGCGGATGCAGGCCCTCGTGGTAGTCGCGATAAGGGGCCGGGCCCAGCCACACCTTCCAGTCGAGCCCCGACGGCACCGGACGCGCAGGCGGCCGCACGAAACCTGATGGGAATCCGTTCGCGCGGTCGGTCCAGCAGTGGACGGTGTGCACCTGGCCGATCGCGCCGGCGGCGACGTACTCGCACAGCAGACGGCTGCCTTCGCTCGATTGGCCCTGGTTACCCATCTGGGTGACCACGCCGTGACGCCGCGCCTCGGCGACGAGCTGCCGCGTCTCTTCAATCGTGTGCGCCAGCGGTTTCTCGACGTAAACGTGAAGGCCGAGCCGGATGGCCATCAATGCCGGTGGCGCGTGCTGATGGTTGGGCGTGGCGATCAGCACGGCGTCCAGCTCGCGCCCCACCGCGTCGAACAGCCGGCGGTAGTCGCCGAAAGTGCGGATCGCGGCGGTATCGGTCGCGGGCGACACCTCGCGCACCCGCTTCAGGGCCGCATCGAGCCGGCGCGTGTCGGGATCCACGACCGCGACGAGCCGCTCTTTGCACAAGGCCGGGATGTGCACGCCGACCCCTTGCAGGCCGCAGCCGATCAGCGCCACGCGCAGCGGCTTCTTTGCGGCCGGCGCGCTTTGGCTGTATGTCGTCCGTGTCGTTTGCCCGCCAACAACGGCTAGCGCTGCCTTGACAAACGTTCTTCTTCCCCAATTGACTGGCATCCGTCCCCCCTTGTTCATTTTTTATCACGACTCACTAGCCATGAACCTTCATTCCTCCTCCGAAAAGAGGATTCAGACGAGTCGGGAGCGCGTGCTCATTTTGGAGTGCGGCGGCTTGCCGCCGCTTTGGAAAGCGGGAGCAAGCTCCCGCACTCCACAAACCGGTCGCAGCCCATCGTCCGTTCCCCCTATCAGCACGTCCAGCCGGCCCGGTATTCGGTTTTCACATGACGGTTGAGTTCCGGCAGGTTGGTGCAGCGCAGCGCGGGGCCGTCCCACTCGATGCGCCGGCCCTGGCCCGCGAGGATCGCGAGATTTCCGAGCAGCACGATCTCCGCCAGCGGTCCCGCATGGTCGAAGTTCGAACAGGCCGGCGCGCCGCCGCGGCAGGCGCGGAAGAAGTCGGCCTGGTGTGTGCCTTTGACACGCGGCAGTGTCTTGGCCGGACGCGGAAAGGCACGGTGCGCCTCTTCTGGGATCATGCGAAATCCCTCACCGTGCTTGTCGATCGTGACCATGCCTTTGTCGCCCACCAGCAGCGAACCCTCATCCGGCAGAACACCCCCATACTTTTGGGTGACCTCGTGAAAGAGCGCCGGTAAATTGCGCACGTTATCGGCCGTATGCTTCCAGCGCGGTTCAACCGTTTTCTGATTGAATGGTGTCCCCTTGATCAGGCCGTCGTACCAATAGACCTTAACGGGCGGCAACTCTCCGCGCGCCGGGAACTCCCAACGGATGCGCGTGCCGATCGGCCAGCACTCTGCATTCCCTCCATAGACCTCCTCAGCTTCGACGGCTTCCGGGCTGCCCAGTTTCAGCGCCCAGTAGGGATGATTCATGATGTGGCAGCCCATGTTGCCCAGCGAGCCGTTGCCGAAATCGAGCCAAGAATGCCAGGTGTGGATATGCAAATCCGCGTGATAATCGCGATACGGCGCGGGGCCGATCCAGGTGTCCCACGCCAGCCCCTGCGGCACCGGCCGCGCCGGCGGACGCACGTACTCGGCCGGGAAACCGTTCGCCCGGTTGCTCCAGCAGTAGACCTCGCGCACCGGACCGATCGCCCCCGCCGCAAGATACTCGCACAGCAGGCGGCTGCCCTCGCTCGACTGGCCCTGGTTGCCCATCTGTGTGGCCACGCCCGCCTTGCGCGCCTCTTCCGTGAGCTGCCGCGCCTCTGCCAGCGTGTGCGTCAGCGGTTTCTCCACGTAGACATGCAGGCCGCGCCGCATGGCCAGCAGTGCCGGCAGCGCGTGCTGGTGGTTGGGCGTCGCGATCATGACGGCGTCCAGCTCCTTGCCCATCACGTCGAACAACTGACGGTAATCGCTGAAAGTCCGGACTGCGGAAGTGTCCGTCTCAGGCGACACCTCGTGGATGCGTTTGAAGGCTTTCTGGATCTGCGCGGGATCAGGGTCGACCAACGCCGCCACACGTTCCTTGCAAGCCGCCGGCAGCAACACGTGCGTCCCCTGTACGCCGCAACCGATCAATGCCACACGCAAAGGTTTGTTCGCTGAAGGTGCCGCCGTCTGGCCCGCCGCCCGCCATGCCGCCAGCGCACCTGCACCGGCCATTCCCCGCATGAAGCTCCGCCGGTTCCATGTTGTGCTCATATCATCCGTTCCCTTTGTTTGGGGTTCCTGTACTTCAAGACAGAAGAAGATATCGAACCGCAGATAGTAGGCGTTTTCCGCTGCGCCAGAATCATCGCCTGTTCTCAGCATCTCAGCCTTGAACGCCCCATGTACCGGGCTGCGCCATGTCTTGGACTCGCGCAGGATCTCGAACAGATAGCGTCCGATGATCAGAAATCCGCGGTAGGTGTCACCGTTTGCATTGTCGCGGGTGTAGGCGTCGTTCGGGCCGGCCTGCAAGAGAAACATGTGGCCATCCACCGGCGTGACACCGGTTTCGACGTGCGGACATCCCCAATTCGATACGCGGTAAAAGCCATAACTCGCGCTCAACTGATCGCTTGACCAGATCGAGCGTGAGAAGATCGGATTCCAGCCGGAATCGGTTCCTCCTTCTTCCTTTCGCCCTTCTATTAGCAGACATCCTCATGATGCTCGAGGAAGCGGTCCATCGCCACTTTGTGCGCGGCAGAGAGACGACCGGAGAGGGCCTTCATCTCAGCGTCGGCCATGGGCGTGAAGGCACGCGCCCACGCCGCATTCTGCGGGATCATGGCGGGATCCTGCATGCCGACCACCGCCACAGCGATGGGCAGGCTCAGCGCATAACGCAGGAGTTGCTCGGCGCTGACCTTGTCCGCGTCGCTCCCCACCAGGTGGCCTTGGCCGAACACCTTCATCGCCAGAACGCCGAGATTCTTCTTGCGCGCGGCGGGCAGCGCGACCGTCTCGAAACTGCGCGGTGCCGTGGGGTCGGGCTTGTAGCCGCCCTCATATTTGACGACGCCGACCAGCGCCGCATTAAGCGACATCTGCACGCAGTCCAGATCATGCCGCTCGATGGCGAGCTTCAGCGGATAGGGATTGGCGTGCGCCGTCATGCCGAGTGCGCGAATGACCTTCTGCTCGCGCAATTTGTAGAAGGCCTCCAGAACGCCGCCCTTGGCCTCAATCTTGGCAAGATCATCCTCGCTGGCCAGATTATGGATGTGCAACAGATCCACATGATCCGTCTGAAGACGTTTGAGGCTTTGCTCAAACACGCGCAGCGCCTGGTCGGTGTTGCGTACTGCGTTCTTGGTAGCCAGGAAAACCTCGGCACGCCGTGTTTTCAAGACACGTCCGTAGATCGTCTCGCTTCGTCCGTTGCCGTAGCCCGCCGCCGTGTCCAGATAGGTGATCCCCAGATCAATCGCCTGATTAACGGCCGCTTCGCCTGCGTCATCGGTGTAGAAATTGGTGAACCGGCTGCCGCTGCCGAATCCTAAAATCGGCACGGAAACACCGGTACGCCCCAAGGTGCGCCGCGGCATGGCGGTCGTCGGTTTCGGTGGCTGGGCCTGGAGTGCGGTCGCCGCGAGGCTGACTGCGGTGCCGGCCAAGACCTGGCGGCGAGTCAATACGCGTTTCATGGTTTCTCCCGTGGTGTTAACAGAAATCACAATGATGCGCGAAAAAGCGATCAAATACAACTTTGTTCACTGGTGCCAAGCGATCAGAAAGCGCCTGCCTCTCTTCCGGTGTCATAGGCTTGAACGAACGGGCCCAGGCCGCATCCTGCGCGATGATCGCGGGTGTGCTCATGCCGAGTACGGCGCACGAGACCGGCAGGCTCAGCGCGTAGCGCAGCAGCGTTTCGGGGTCGGCCTTGGCCGGGCCCTGGCCCAGCAGCTTGCCCTGGACGAACACCTTCATGGCGAGAATGCCCATTTTTTTGCGGACCGCGATCGGCAGCACGACCGACTCGAAGCAGTAGGTCCGTTCGCCCGGATGCGGCGGCTTGAAGCCGGCCAGGCTGATGCCCGACAGCGCGGCGTTGAGCGGGAACTGCACACAGTCGAAATCGTTACGGTCAATCGCTTTAGCCAGAGGGGCGGGGTCGGCGTGCGCGGTGATGCCGATGCAGCGCACGGCCTTTTGGTCGCGCAGTTTGTAGAGCGCCTCCAGCACGCCGCCTTTCGCCTCGATCTTCGCGAGGTCTTCGTCAGTGTCCACACGGTGGACATGGACCAGATCCACGCGGTCGGTCCGCAGCCGTTTGAGACTCTCCTCAAACTGACGCATGGCGCCGTCGGCCGTGCGCTCCTTGAGCTTGGTGATCAGGAAGAGCTCGCTGCGCCGCTTTTCTACGACCGGGCCGCACATCGTCTCGCTCTTGCCGTTGCCGTAGCTGTTGGCCGTGTCGATGTAGGTGATGCCGAGGTCGATGGCCTGGTTGAGCGCGGCCGCGCCGCTCTCCGCCGTGTAGGCGTTGAAGAAGCTGGTGCCGCAGCCGAAGCCGATGACCGGCACGCCGATGCCGGTGCGGCCGAGCTTGCGCGTGGGGAAAGGCGCGGTTTTGTTAGTGCCTGGCGTTTGGGCCGGGAGGCTGACTGCCGTTGCGCCGGCTGCGGCCGCAGCCAAGGTGAGCGCCCTGCGGCGCGTGATCTTTCGGTTCATGGGGTGTGTCCTTTGCTTTCTCTAACTGTCAAAATACGTTGCGTCCGGAGGGCCGATTACGGGGCATCCAACGTCACGCCGGATGCCAGTAATACGCACTTCTGGACGAGACGTTCGTGACCGAAGGTCTGCATGCTGTCTGTGTGTAAAACATGATCGTGTGAAGGATTAGTACTCTGTACAGTACAATATTTCGGCCAGGATTACAGGATTTGCATGATGTGCCTGCTTTATACCAATCATGTTAATCCTGTAATCGTGGCTAGAAAAAACCGGCGTTTTTGGTTTTACAGACTACTAGTGCACGGAAATCAGCGTGCCGCGGGGTTGGGTGAGCACCGCGAACCAGCCGACCTCGCCGTTCACGGGCGGCAGCGGCGCGCTGGCTGAGATCAAGCTCGTGCCGTCCGGCGTTCCGCTCCCAACCTTCACCCAGGCGCTGCCGTTGTAACGGTACAGCCCGAGAGACTCATGCACCTTGACCTGCGTGTGATCGTAGCGGAAAGTCGGCAAGACCGATACGAATGCCTTGGGTGTTCCGTCAGGCGACTCCGATGACGTGATCCGCATGCGCCAGATGCCGACCGTTTTGGTGCCTGTCGGCAACCCTGCGGGAATATCGCTGCGGTCCGGCGCGTACAGCTCGCCGTACACATAAAAACTACCCGACGAACTCAGCGTCACCTCCAGTTTCAGGCTGTTGACCAGGCTCGGTGTCGTCAAGGTGCGCCAGTCGCCGTAGCAGGCGGACTGTGTAACGGCAGCGCCTGTGGTGTAGGTGCGCGGATAGCGCAGGCGTCCCTTGTTTACGGCATACCAGCCGTTGGTCCCCGCCGGGCCGTTATAGAACGTGTTGGTCACGGCCACAAAGGTATACAGGCTCAGGTCGCGCGTCTCGCCCTCGCCGTCCGCGATGAACAGGCCGCTGTTCTCCACCCATGGGTTCCTGTCGCCGTCCGGGCGTTTTTCCAGGCTGCCCCAGCCACGGATCACGCCGACGCCGTCCTCGCTGTCTCTGTTGATCAATGCGTTTGTGACGGCGTTCACCTTGAATTGCAGCGTGCTGCCGCGCATGACCAGCTCGCCGTTGTTGACCTTCAGGTAGCCTTTCACAAGGTTGGTGAATCCGGCGGCCACGGTCACCGTGCCGGTGCCGTTGACGCCCGGGGCGCCGACCCGGGTGCCGATCACCATGTTGCGGGTCGTGAACGGCGCGTTGACGTCGAACGCGCCGATCCCGCCGGCCCTGCCGACCTGCAAAGTTTCTCTGGCGTTTAATGTCCCGCCGTTGTGCGTCATCCGTCCGGCGGTGCCCGACACATACCCCATAATGAGATGCTGGCACGTGATGTCCGCGCCATTGTTGGTGACCGTGCCGTCACCGCCCGCAGCGCTTCCGATAAGGAAATGACCGTTGGCACCCACCGTGCCGCTCTCCAGCGTGGCCAGACCGGCATAGTTCTGGCCGATGATGAAGTTATTCATACAGGTCAGGTTGCCGCCGTCCAGCCGGAACCATGTTGTTTTGCCCTCAAACGCATTCTGACCGCTGGCGAAAGAGTGGCAGACGGCATCGACACCGCTGGTGACACTCAGCGCGCGGCCATTCTCGACGGCCAGTGTGTTCGCATTGACTTTCACGTATTCATCCTCGCCGGGCAACCGGGTCAGCTTTCCGCCGCCAGACGCAGCATAGATGCTCCAGTTGTCGACGACGTCCCACGATCCGTAACCTGCGGACGGGTTAGAATAATACACGTCTCGTTCTTGCGCGTTCGCCTTCAGCGCGCCACCGATCAGGCAAAGCGTCAGCAGTAAGTTCTTCATGATGTATGTCCTCTTGATGACCACGTATTGACTGCTAGTTGATGGAGATCAGCGTCCCGTTGTTTTCCACGGCCATGACCGCGAACCAGCCGATGTTGTAGTCGCCGGTCGCGACCGGCGCGAGCGGGGCGTCGGTCGCGATCAGCGGATCGCCGCCGGGCGCGGCGGTCCCGACCTGTCCCCAAGCGGTCCCGTCGTGGCGGAAGAGGCGCAGGCTGCTGTCCGTAGGGCGGATCTGAGTATGGTCGTAACGGAAGGTCAGCGAGACGCCGGAGAACGAAACCTTGGTCAGCTTCACTTTTTCGCCGAACGCCCCGATCTGCCATACCCCGATCGGGCGCAGATGCGCCGGCAGACCGGCCGGAATGTCGCTGCGGCCTGCGTCGTAGAAGCCGCCCCTGATCATGGCCCACTTGTCGGTGGTAAAAGAAAAGCCGACGCTGTTGACCATTTCCGGAACCGGTTTCGTGTATAAGTCGCCTAGACAATAGTTCTGGCCTGATACAAAAGTTTGCGCTGTGCGCGGGTAGCGCACGCACCCCTTGTTGACCGCATACCAGCCGTTGGTGTCGGTGTAAACCACAGGGATGTCATTGTTGACGACGGCGATCAGATTGAAATCGAGATCGCGTTCCACGCCCTCGCCGTCGGCGATGATCTGGCCGTTGTTGACCATGCGCAACGTGATGCTCTCGTCCACATTGGTGAACGAGCCCCAGCCGCGGATCAGGCCGCGCCGGTCCTCGCCGGTGCGCACGTAGAGGTTGGTCACATTCTTGTTACCGGTATTCAGCAGACGGATCTGGCCGCCGCGCATGAAGAGGTCGCCGTTGTTGACGCGCAGGAACTCGCTGACGGAGCCCACGGCATTCTCAGCCACCGTGACGGTGCCGGTCCCCGGGATGGTCGGCGCCAGTCCGGTTCCGATGATCATGATTTTGGCGCTGAACGGCGCGTCCATTTCGCATTCGCCGATCCCGCCGTTGCGTCCGATCTGCAGATAGGTCCCCGCGCTGATGCTGCCGCCGGTGTGGATCAGACGTCCGAAGGCGCCGGCCTGATAGCCCGCCTGAAGGTTGGCTGCCGTGATCGCCGTGCCGGTGTTGGTGACGGTGCCGGACCCGCCCGAGGCGTTGCCGATCCGGAAATCCCCGGTCAGGCCGAGGTTCCCGCCGGTGAGCACGGCCGTGCCTTGGCCGGCTTCTCCGACGACGACAAAGGTTTTCGCTGTGATGGAGCCGCCGTTCAGCACCAGCGTTCCGCTGCTGCCGGCCGCGCGGCCGACGGAGCAGGTCCGGCCGACGTAAAAGGAGCCGCCATTGATTTCCGCCAAGGCGTTGCCTTGGTAGCCGATCGTGGCATCTGTGCGCAACATCAGGTTGCCGTTGTTGTGTACGAGCACACTGCGTGACGGCGCGGTATTATTCGCGATGATGAGTTGATCGACATCGACCGTTGCGCCGTTGTTGGTGACCGTA
>DAOTKE010000063.1:0-2922 GCA_035449085.1 Kiritimatiellia bacterium
CTGTGTCGGACTTTAACCGACTGCATATCGCACGCTTTGCTTGGCGCACTCATCTGCGATCCCTCCCACGCCTATTGCTCGCGTGTCGCCCGCACGGGCACCCACGTTTCCGTCCCCAGATCAGTCGTGACCTTCAACAACCCGCGGTATGAGCCGGGCTGCATGTCCCGCACGCGCAGAACCAGAGGCAGCGTCATGCCCCCGCCCGCGTCGAACGCCGGAAAATCCTGCACCCACGCGCCGTCCGGAAAAGCTACCGGCGCGTCAACAGTGCCGATCGCGTTCGAGACCGCGACCCGGAGCACCGCGGCCAGCGGCAGGGCCGCGTTGCCGTCCGCCGCCACCTGCTCCAGCGAGAAGGCGAGCGGATGCGTGGTCGCGTTGCGGAACTCGATGTTCCCTTTCGCCGCGTCGTGCAGCACAAGCCCGTCCGAAGTGTTGGCCGTGACCGAAAGCGGCCCCTGGTAGTCGGAGGCGCCCGCGCTGTAAATCCAGAAGGCCTCGCCCGCGCGCAACGTCTCGGCGTCGGGCTGCAAAACCTGCCGCCACGCCCCGTTGACCAGCCGGTAGATTTTGTTGTGGCTGTGCGTCGGCGAGCCTTGGAAAAACTGCTTGAACGTCGGCGCGCCCGCCTCCGCGACCGGGAAGCCGACGAAATTGAACCGGTTGGGCGTCCAGCGCACCCGCGCCGCCTGCACCTCGCCGCGGACGGTCAGCGTCGCGGCCTCCAGCGCGTGCAGGAGATACCCCGTGTTCGCGGCGAGCCATTCCAGCCGCGTGAGCGGGGCGTCGGCGCGGTACGGCGCATACCAGACGTTCCAGCCCGCCAGCGTCTGGACGTTGACGGCGGTGTTCTTCACGAACTGCGCCTCCGTGGCCGGCAGCGTGTAAGCCGCCGCGATGTCCACGGACGTCCCCGCAAAGAGCGCGGCGGGCGCGGCGTTCGTCGGCTGCACCTCCAGCCAGACCGCGTTCCACCCCTTTTCGAGGGAGATCGTCTGCGTCCGCGTCTGAGCCGTCGCAACACAGACCAGCATCGCCAGAACGCCGAATGCGATACTCAGTTTTTTGCTTCTCATGGTTGCCTCCACAGCTAGTCGTCAACTCCTCTTGCCCGTCCAACGCGGGCGAAGCCCGCAACCCAATTCAATCTCACACAAAGGCACAAAGGCCACAAAGGCTTCTTTTAAAACGGCATCCACCTTCGTGCCCTTCGTGGCTTCGTGTGAGAAACAACTTGTTTTTTATTGCTGGTGTTGGTTCGTAAGGCACTAAGGGATCTTCGCCACCGGAATACCGATCACGACGCCGTCCTCCCCGTCCTCAGCCCCCGGTTCCTCCTCCAAACCCGTCACGCGCTTCACTTCCGGATCGCGCAGATCGTCACGCACCGCATCCCGCGACAGCAGGCTCACCTCTGGCGAGAGGAACCACGGCACCCGGATGATGCCGGAATCCAGCAGGTTCGCCTGGTCGCGGTTGAAGAGCGAGCGCTGCGCGAGTTGGAACTGCCTCACCACCCACCATGGGCCTGACACCACCTGCCCGTTGTAAATCACCATGCCCGGCACCGACGCGCCATGTCTACCAACGAGGACATCCTCCGGCCCGTTGCCGACTTCCCCGTTGATCACCACCCAGACATACCTTCCGGTGCCTCGCGACGCATCCGGCAGGTGGGAGTCCAGGTACAGCGAACCGCGCGCGATCAGCTCAACCGGCTCGCCGCGCGACCCCACGAAATCCGCTGTGAGAAACATTCCCCAGCCCGCGTAAAGATCCGCGTTATTCTGCGTCACGTTACGGGGACGCACATAACCGTCGCCGTCGGCATCGACGATCCCGCCATGCAGCACATCCAGATACAGGTTCCGTCCGGCATACACCTGCCTCAAGACCCGCATGTCGCCAGAGACCTCAATCAGATGGATATCCCGCCCCGCGCGCGCTTCGTCAATCCGCCCCACGTCCAGATAGAGCGGAGCGCCAATGTCCAGTCCCGCGTACAATTCCGCCGTGCCGGCCACGACATTCGGCGACATGCCGTTGCCGAGGAGGCTCCCGCCGGCGGTAAGGCGGACATGCCCGCCACCCGTGGCCTCGACACGCCCGACCAACAGGTCGTTTGCGTCCCGCAGCCCCACGTTTCGCGCCGTTGCGTCCGTCTGTCCGCCGAAATCATTCAGCGCGTTCTCTAAGAGGATATCGCCATGCAGCGCCGTCAGAACCGTGTCGCCGCCCACCGTCACAACGCTGTCGGGCGTCTGAACGATCGACCCGTTCAGCGACACCGCCGTGAAATCACCGCCCGCCGTGATCCCCGGGAGGTCCGCATCCGTTGACGTGGACACGCCGCTTGCGAAGCGCGCGCGCCGGACCGCCACGTCGCCGACGCCGCCCACGGTGATCGTCCCTTGCGAACGCAAGTGCATATCACCGCCCGCAACCGCCTCCACGTGACCGGCCTCAATGTCGACCGCGGTATTGACCACATTCACAGCCGTCCCGATCGATCCGCCCGCCTCAAGCCGCGCCCGCGAAGCCATAATGTTCGCCGACTCATCCGCGTCCGCGTCTGTAATATCGCCGCCCGCAACCACGCTCACCGCGTCGTCCGCCGTCAGTTTGCCGAGCGCCACATCGCCGCTGGCCGCCAGCCGGATGCTCGCGCCGTTGACAGCCGCGCCCGCCGCCTGCGTGACATCGCCCCCCGCCGCCTCAAGGGTGACGTCGCCGCCCGCCGCGATGTCCGCGTTCTGCGCCACGTTCTGCGCCGCGACCGCCGCCGCGCCGCCGCCCGCGGTCAGCCCCGCGTTCAGAACGATGTCGCCATCCGTGGTCAGGACCAGCGCGTCCGTCCCCGCCGCGAAGGTCTCGGCGACCGTCGCAGTCCCGCCGGCCTTCAGTTTCGCCGCGCCAGCA
>DAOTKE010000063.1:3022-18896 GCA_035449085.1 Kiritimatiellia bacterium
CCGGCCGCCGCCACCGCGCCCAGCGCCACGTCCTGCGCCGCCGCGACCCGCGCGTGCCCGCCCGCGGAAGACACCGTCCCGTCGGCCATCGTCACCGAGCCGCCAACGGCTTCGACGTAGAGGTCGCCGCCCGCCGTGATGTCCGCGTTCTGCGCCACGTTCTGCGCCGCGACCGCCGCCGCGCCGCCGCCCGCCGTCAGCCCCGCGTTCAGAATGATGTCGCCATCCGTGGTCAGGATCAGCGCGTCCGTTCCCGCCGCGACCGCCTCGGCGGCCGTCAGTGCGCCTGCGGCCTTGACCTTTGCCACGCCCGTGTCGGCCGAAAGCCCCGTCAAATCCGCGTCCGTCACGCTCGTGACCCCGCTATCGAAGCGTGCGCGGTAGATCCCGACGTCCCCCACCCCGCCGACCGTCATGGCGTTCAGGGACTGCAGGTACAGATCCACGACCGCGGACGCCTCGATGTTCCCGACCGCCAGATCGACTGCCGCGAGGTTGGCGTCGCTCTCGGCCCCCGCGCCGGCCCCGATCGAGCCGCCCGCCTCAAGCCGCGCGCGCGACGCTGTGATGTTCGCCATCTCGTTCGCGTCCGCATCCGTGATGTTCCCGCCCGCGACGACGCTCACCGCATCGTCCGCCGTCAGGCTGCCGAGCGCCACGTCACCGCTGGACGCCAGCCGGATGTTCGCGCCGCTGACGCCCGTGCCGGCCGCCTGCGTCAGATTGCCGCCCGCGGCCTCAATCGTGACATCGCCGCCCGCCGCAATATCCGCATGGATTTCCAGTGCGCCGGAGGCCATGAGCGTGGCCAGCCCTCCGGCCGTCAACACCGCCTGCTGCGCCAGAGCGCCGTCTTGTGCCAAGAGCAACACATCGCCATTCACCGCCGTCACGGACTCGTTCACGGTCAGATCGCCCGTCCCGTTCACGATCTTCAGGTCTTCCCCCGCTTCCGCGCCGGCGAGCGCCGCGCCCGCAAGCGGCGCGGCCGAACCGTCGAGCACCACGCGGTTGACGTTGATCGCATCGACCGTTCCGATGGTCAGAGTCCCCGTGTTCCGCACATGAATGCTGCCGTCCGTCCCGGCGCGGGCAGCGAGCGAGGCGACCGCCGTGTCCAGCGCCAACGTGTTGTCGTCGCTCTCCGTGCCGCCGGCGCCGCCGACAGAGCCGCCGGCCACGAGCTGCGCCGTTGCCGCCGTCACGTCCGCCCGCGTATCGCCCGCATCGGTGATGGATCCCGCTGCCGCCTCGACCCGGACGTTCGCGCCGTCGAGCCCGGTGATCGCCGCATGCTGCGCGGCGAAATACCGGATGTTGCCATTCGCCGCGGCCGACGCGCCGTCCGTCATGATGACCGAGCCGTCCTTCGCCTCAACATCGATCGACGCGCCTGCCGTCAGATCGCCCGCCGCACCCTGCAGAACACCGTTGGCCGCAAGCAGCGTCACGTTGCCGTCCGCGCCGACAGCCGCCTGGACGCTGACGTCCGCGCCCGTGCCCTGCGCCGCCAGCAGGATATCGCCCCCCGTCGCCGTGACCGCCTGCGCGACGGTGATCGAGCCCTCGAGCGTTTCAACTTTAGCGTTCGCAGCCGCCGAAACCCCCGCCACGCCGTTGACGGTACCGATCGTCAGAGCATCTGTCTCGTACAACCAAACGTTTCCGTCAGAGGACCGGGCCGCCAGCGTTCCGGCCTCGATATCCAGCGGTGCGCCGTCCCCCCCGATGTCGCCAACCGCGTCCAACAGCAAATTATCCGCAATGATGTTGACGGTACGGGCACCGTTCTGAACCGCAAAGCCTTCCGCGTCGTGTGAGACCGTCTCTCCTTGCGCGTCGGTGATGCCGCCGCCGTTCAGCGCAGTGACAACGACCGTGCCGGCCGCTGTGCCGTCGTCGGGGTCGGCCTTGCCTTTAATGCGGCCCACGCTGAGGCCGCCGTTACCGTCCGTCAGCGCGATATCCCGTCCGTAGGCATTCACCGTATCCTGAAAATCGTTGAGTACGCTGGTGAGGACGATATCGTTGCCCGTGCCCTCGGCCAGAAAGCTGGCAACGCCCGCCACGTCCACGCGCGTTTCGTCCGCCTGCGTGACGGAACCGCCCCGCGCGGTGACCGCCAGCGTGCCCGCCGCATCGATGTCACCCAGCAGGATGCTGTTCCCATCCGCCAGCGTGATATCCAGACCGTCCGCATGAACCGCGCCGACGAAGTCATTGGCGTCATTATCGAGGCTGATGGCTGCGGGATCGGCTCCGGAACGCGCCGTGAGGCGCGTCTCGCCATCGACGCTGACGCTGCCCGTGGCGGTCTGCGTGATGGCGCCGCCGTCCGTCCGAACGGTCAGTCCGTCCATGCCGGCATCCACTTCGTTCAGCTCGATGCCGTCCGCGGCCCGCAGCTTGACGAGCGTGGCGGCCGCGTCCACCGGCCCGCCGAACTGGTTCCCTTCATTGAACAGGACGATCTGTCCGGTGGCGTCCAGATCCGTCGCATCCGCAACGTCCACCGTTGTCCCGTCCTCCTGCACGATGTCGCCGCCCAGTGCCGTGACGGTCAATGAGCCGCCTTTGATGTCGCGGAGGGTGAGTCCGTTCTTGTCCGCAAGCTTGATCGCGCCGGCGCCGCCGTTGGCGCTGGCGGCCACATAACCGAAATCGTTGTCCGCGTTGTTGAGCGTGATGTCGCCTGCCGCGGTCACGGTCAGATCAGCGAGGATGTTGGCGTCGTTGCCCGTCAGGTTGCCGTTGACGTTCAACACCGTCTGATCGTTCTCCACTGTCAATCCGTTCAGGTTGAGGTCAACGTTGTTGCGCAACTCGAGGGTGCCGCCGACCGTCCCGCCCAGCGTGCCGATCCGGTTCCCCGCGTTCTCCAGCGTGACGTTGCCGGTCACGTCAAGCGTCAGCGTCCCGAGAAGCAGATCCGCGGCGGCGGCCTGTGTCACGCTGCCGCCCGCGATCAGGCCGAGGCCGCCATCTTCCGCCTGGATGATGGCGTTGATGAGAATGTCCTGCACGGCCTCGAGCGTCAGCGTGTTGGAGCCCAGATAGGTGATGGCGGCGCTAACCGTGATGGTGCCGTCCTGCATACCGTCGGTTTGCGTCCGGACGGTCACGTTACCGTCGGCCAGCGCGGCGAGGATGATGCTGACCGGAACCAAGGTATTGTCGACTGTCGAAAAGATCAGCCCCGGGGTAGCGTTGTTGTACCCGAAACCCGAGTCACTCACGATCTCGATATTGTACGGGTCGATGAGCCATTCGCCGGCCTGTCCGTTCACGGCTCCCACATCCGGCACAGCATCGATGACAAAACTGCGGTGTCCGCTGGTTTCGACAAAGCCGCCGTCCCCGCGCAGGCTCCCGCCGCGCGCCGCGATCTGGGCACCGTCATAAATGCCGGCGAAGTTTTCCGCAATCACCTCAATACGCCCGCCGTCGCCGTCCAGTCCCGCGTTCGCCGTTGTCACGCTCTCGCTGCCCAGCGCGATCAGGCGCTCGCCCAGCAGGCTGATCCGTCCGCCGTCTCCCTCCGTACCGTCCGCGCGAACCGTCCCGGCCTGCACCACATTCGCACCCTGCAGGACAGCCTGTCCGCCGGTCTCGCCCGAAACGTCCACCACGCCCTGGTTGATCACGTTGGGCATGGCCGCGGGATCGACGGACACGTCGAAGGAGATCGCGGGCATGCCCGGATCCACGCTCAGTCGGATCTCGCCGCCGTTCTCGGTGCGGTCGATGACGATCTTTTCGCGTCCGGCCGCCAAAGCCACGGCCGGTGCCCGGATCACGCCATCGTTTTCAACCCCCGCGCCCAACAGGTAGGTGAAGGCGCCCGCCGTGATGGTCCCGTGGTTGATCACCTGGCCCGAGTTGAGCATCCGGGCGAAATTGAGGCGCCCGGCATTGAAGTCCTCATCGGACAGATCGAAGGTCGAGGCGACCAGCCCACCGACATTGATGCGCGAACCCGCGCCGAACAGGATGCCGTTGGGGTTGACCAGGTAGACGTTCCCGTTCGCGAGCAGGCTGCCGAAGATCTCGCTCGAGTAACGGCCCGTCACGCGGTTCAGAATCGCCGCATTCGCGCCCGGTTGGACGAACTGCACCGTCTCGTGCGCGCCGATGCCAAACGTATCCCAGTTGATGATCGCACGGTTCGAGCCTTGATTGACCGTCATCTTGTTGCCGACGGTCTGCCACGACACGTTGCCGCCTCCCACCGAACCGCCTTGAGGCAACGCCAAGACCGGCACGGGCAGAGCCGACAGCAGGCTCCATATCGCCAGCACCGCAAGCACGCGTTTGTGCGTCTTACGCCGAAAACAGGTCAGTGCTTGATTCATGTTTCTCTTGCCTCCGATGGCTTCAGACGGTTGGCCATGTTCGAAACAGTCGATACCGCGAATGTCCATTAGAATTGGAGTTGAAAGTTCAGATGCCCCCTGCCTGTACGATCAGACTCGACCGTTTCCTCGAGCGGGAACCCCCAGTCCAGGCGCAGGAGCGCGTGGCGTGAGAGGGCGTAGCGCAAGCCGGGGCCCAAACTCAACATGAAGGTGTCATCGTCCTCGCCCGGCAGGGAGTCGATGACACGTACCCAGCCCGCGTCCAAGAACACCAGAAGCTGCAACCGGTCCAACACCTGCCATTCACTGCCGCTGTTGAACCAGCGGAGCGAGGCCGGCAGGATGCCCGACAGCGTCGGCGTGCGCAGCTCGACCGAGGCATATGCGCCTTGGTCGCCCAAAAGCTCGCGCTCCTCGTAGCCTCGCACGGTTGCCGCACCGCCGATGCCAAGCTGCTCCAGAGACACCAGCGGGTCTTGCGAGAACTGGCCCACGCCGCGGACAAAAAGCGTCCAGCGCGATTCGAGGCGGTCGTCCAGGGTGTCAAGACCGCTCACCGCCTGCAGGCGCGCAAACTGGACCCGCTCGATGGTGTAGTCCGCATCCGCACCCACCCGCATCCGCTGCATGTCGTCGTCACGCGAAGTCCCCATCCAACCGCCGACATTGTGCGAGACCTCCGCCATGGCGAAGGTGCGGCCGCCCAAGGCGTCCAGCCGCTTCTGCTGCCAACTGAGTTGCAGATAGTACGGCGCGATGGTCGCGTCGCGCGTGTCGGCCGTATAGCCGTCAAAAACCAGGTTTTCCTCGACGTAGCGGTAGGTCTGCCCCACGGCGAGTTCAATCTGGTGGTCGCGCGTATCCAGCAGCCGCTGGGAAAGGCGCAACCCGGCGTATTTTCCCAAGCCGTTGACCCCGATCCCGGGGATCAGGTTGTTGATGTCCAGTTCGGAATAGCCGGCGTAAAGACTGAGCGCGCCGCCGTGTTTCCAATAATGCGGCAGCATGTAGCTGCCCGAAACCGCATACAGCGAAGAGTCCTCCAGCGCGGTCTGCGCCTCGACCGAAAGCACATCGTCATGACGGGTCAGATTCTGGTGGCGCAGGGTGCCGCCCAGCCACCAGTTACCGGACTGCGCGCTGCCGTCGTTGCCGATTTCCACCGAACCGTGGATCGGCCGTGATTCCTGAACCTCCAGCGTCAGGTCGGCGGTGCGTGCCACCGAACCGTCCTCGCCCCGCACCTGGCGGACCTTGACGTCCGTGTTGACCGCGAGATCCTGATTCTCATTCGCTTCCCAGAGCGCGTTATAAAGCGCGTTGTAGTCGAAGGGTTGCCCCGGTGCCGACTTGTAAAAGCGGCGTTTGATCTGCTCACCAGAATACCATTTCCCCTCGGATGCCACCACGCCGGTCTCGTTGGTCTGGCCTATGAAGGCGACATTCACGTCGCCCACGCGCCCGGCGTCCAGCTTCACGGCGAGCACGCCGTTGGTCGGCGGCTGAAGAGCCTGTCCGAGTCCGACCATGTAGTAACCGGACTCGCGCACCGTGTTCAAGAGATTGGAAACAGCCGGAACAACCGAGTCGCGCGACACGAGCGCACCGTTAAACGAACGAGCGCGCACGCGCAGTGTTCTGCCGTCTTCAACCGACACCTGCCCGCCCTTGAGCAACATGGCCAAATCCGAAATCGCGACGCTCTCCGTACCCCACTCCTGCGATGTGAACGATACGTCCCTCTGCTCGCCTGCCACAAGGTTGCCGAGCGCATCCCGGAGACGGGAAAGCACCGGACCACTGCCCTCGGGCAGGATGAAGTCCACGCCGTAGATCCAGAGCGCCTCAGGCGGGATCTCGCCGCTTTTCGTCGGAACCATCGGCTCGGACGGCTTCGCCGGATAACGCCCCTGTACCAGAACGACCTCTTTGCGCCCCGGCAGAAGGTAAAGGTCAGCCCAAGCGTCCGGCTCCACGCCGAATTCCGTTTTCAGCGCCGCGACCGCCTGCGAGGCGGCCTCCTCCTGCTCCGAGATCTTCTCCGCCGCCGCCTGCTGCCTGGCGATAAGTTCGAGGCGGGCACCCTGCGCCGCAAGGTAAGCCCGCCCCTCTTCCTGTGTCAGTTTGCGGTCGAGAATCCGGACGACTTTGGGAGGCTTTCCGGACTGGACCTCCAGCCGGAAGAGCTTGCCGGTGGAGCGCTCGTAGAGATAACGCTTCGCGGGCTCCAAGTTGAACATCGCGGCATGTTCCGCGTCGAGCGCCTCCAACTGCTCCGTCGCGGCCATATACTCCGACGCCTGAACCGCGACTGCGTTCGTCGCCTCGTCAAAGGCCGCCACAAGTTGAAAAAAACGCAGACCGGCTTTCACGTCCAAACGTCGATGCCCGGTCTGCTCCAATGCGCTAGCCACCTTTTCACGGTCGGCCTCTTTCGCCCAACCCCCACAGGTCGCCATAGCACATAGAACGGACGCGCCAACCACAGCATACAGCCAGAGCGGTCTTACTCCACACATCGAAGCCATCCTTTCAAATATAGCGTCGCTACGGATCCAGCAGGAAAAACACCGACAAACACGATTACTTAAAAGTGTGCGTAAGGGGGCAATAAAAGTCAACTACAGAAAACAAAAAAATGTAACTGTTTTAACCCAATCATGTTAATCCTGGATTTCTTCTCGCCAAAGCGAAGCTGTCGGGAATCATGGCCGGAAAAAACCGGCACGCTTAGACGCATCCTAGTACCGGTGCCGCGCTCGCTGTTGAAACCCAAAAAGCCATGCGGGAATCCGCATGGCTTCAGGGAAATCGTAAGGTGCCGGGTCAGCGCCTTACCACGCGTAATGCGCGAAGGCCTTGTTGGCCTGCGCCATCTTGTGCGTGTCGTCGCGCTTCTTGATCACGTTACCCTGGTTGTTGTAGGCCTCGATCAACTCGGCCGCCACCGCCTTCGGCATCGGCGTGCCGCGGCGCGCGCTGGCGTACATCGACATCCAGCGCAGGGCCAGCGAAAGCTGACGCCCAGGGCGGATCTCGACCGGCACCGGGTAGGTCGTGCCGCCCACGCGACGGGACTTGACCTCCACTTTCGGCTTCATGTTCGCGATCGCGGCGTCCATCACCTCGATCGGATCCTTGCCGGTCTTCTCCTTCAGCTCTTCCAACGCGCCGTAGACGATGCGCTCCGCCGTGGTCTTCTTGCCGCTCTTCATGAGCGCACGGATCACGCGGGCCACCAGCTCGCTGTTATATTTCGGGTCGGCGGGCTGCACCCGCTTCACTGCTCTGCGCCGTCTTGCCATGGTTTACTTCTCCGCCTTCTTCTGACGCTTCATGCCGTACTTGGAACGGCTGCGGTTGCGCCCGGCCACGCCCAGGCTGTCCAGACAGCCGCGGACGATGTGGTAACGGACGCCGGGAAGATCCTTCACACGGCCGCCGCGCACCAGCACCACGCTGTGCTCTTGCAGGTTGTGCCCCTCACCCGGGATGTAAGCCGTCACTTCATAGCCCGTCGTCAGACGGACACGGGCCACCTTGCGCAACGCCGAGTTCGGCTTCTTCGGCGTCTGCGTCTTCACGACGAGACAGACCCCGCGGCGCTGGGGACAAGCCTTCAGCGCGGGCGACTTGCTCTTCTTGCGCAGCGGCTCGCGCCCTTTGCGCACTAACTGATTGATCGTCGGCATCGGATTCGATTCCTTCCCAATTGGAAATAAATGGATGATGAGGTTATCACAGCGGCACGAGGGGCGCAAGTGAGAATTTTTGATTTTTGATTTTGGGTTTGCGCACCCCATGTCATGTTTTGCGGCTGGACGGGCAGACGCTCGCCCCCGGCGCTCGGGCTTGCGAAACCCCACCGGCACTGCCACCCCTGACGCACCGTCTCCACATCCCGCGTTCGGCGTTCAGCGTTCGATGTTCTCTCCCTCCCCCGATCCTTCCTCATCTTCCTTCTTGCTCTACGGCTACCCGCGATCGCTCAAAATCTGACGCACGCGCTCGACCGAAACCTCATACCCTTTGCCGCACATGTGACAGAAAACGCGGGTCGGACGTTCCTCGCGCACCAGCTCTTCGAGATCGGCGGACGGCATGCCGGCCAGCATGGCATCGACACGTTCGGGCGTGCAGCGGCACGCGAACCGTAGCGGTTTGGCGGGCTGGAACACGCAGTCGTCGAGCCCCAAGGTCGAGCAGAGTGTTTGTGGGGAGGCGGCGGCCTCCAGGCTCTCCTGCATGGTGCCGTCTTCAAAATACTTCGCGACGCGCTCAAACACCTCACGGTCGCCATCGGGCAGGCACTCGGCCAGCAGACCGCGCGACCCGTCGATAAACCCGCCGTACGCCAAAGCCGACACCTGCACCAGCACATGACGTTGCAGCGACTGCTGGTAGTACTGTTCCAGCCCTTTGCCGACCGAAGCCGGTGACACCTCGGTCATTCCGCTAGCCAGTATCTTGCCGGGCAACGAGCGGATAATCTGAATTTCGCCGTGTTCGCCCAGCGCGCACGAGAGATCCAGTTCTTCGCACGCATCCAAATCGTTCATCACCTTGACCTGCGTGTGTCCGCGCAGGCTGCCGTCGGCCCCAGCCTCCACCAGCAGGCCGCCCACAGGGCCCGACACGCGCATGCGCAGCGTCACCGTCTCTTCGGGCTGCGACAATTCAGCGCCAAGGAGCGCCACTGCGGCCAAAGCTTCAGCCTGGATCAGGCCGGCCGTCGGCCCGCACAGGTGACTGCGCTCCAGTTCGCGCGCGGAATCGGTCACTTCAACAAAAACGAGATTGATTTTGGCGGAAGGGGAAAACGCCGTCGTCAGACTGTCGGCGGTTTTAGACATGATCATGGTTGTTGCTTCCTTGTTCATCCTCCGACGCTTGCGCGACCTGTTGCACGCACCGGCTAAAGAGTGTTCTCAGACTGTCGAGACGTCGTAACTGACGCTCCAGCGACCAGAGCGCAAAACGCCATTTTTTGACGAAGGCATAGTGTTTGGGCAGTTTCGGGTCGAAGGCATCGAACTGTTCGCGCCGCGTCGAGTAATTCCAGTGCATTTCGCGCGTTTTGAACTCGAACCCGTCAAAAAACCGCTCCGTCAGCTCCTCCAACGTCACAGCCTCACGATGCTTGCACCAAAACCGGTAGAGAACCCGTGCGTAGCTATCGAAATAAAAATCGAACAGCGTGTTGAGATTCTCCTCCGTGTAAGAGGTGTCGGGCCAACCGAAACAGCCGCGGATCGAACACAGTTTCACTCCCATCGGCATCTCGCGCCGCGCAGTGATGTCGTAGCCAAATTCAAAGATCTCCTTGCCGACCCCGAACCGGCATCCACCTCCAGCGGGCAGATATTTTTTGAGCACCAGATTTTGCGCGGCGGCATCCCCGAGCAGTGCCCCCAGCTTCAGCACCACGGCAGGATCCTCACCGGCCTCACTACCGCCGAATTCACCCACACGCTGAAACAGCCGCGCCGGAACATCGTCCAACGGCTCGCCGGGGCACCGGTTACGGATGAAGTAGTTCATCTCGCGTCCGGCAGTGCTGTCGAGCCGCATCAGCAGGCGATACTCGCCGAACCCTACGCCCAGCGCCTTGAAGGCTTCAACGCGCGCCAGCATGTAACTGCCGTAGCCGGGCGTCTTCAACGCCAGACGCTTCTCGATCAAGCTCGTACAGAGCGGACGCCGGTTGGTCTTGAAGACGATTTCCCGCGTCACCCCCGCTCCCACGGCCAGGTTGTTCGTGGCATCGCTTTCAGATCGCACCTCGTAGACGTTGGCATACTCGATGGTCTCGTCCTGGCTCATCATCTGTTGGACATTCGCCAGCAGGACGTGCGTGCGCTCGTCGGCTCCCGGATGGAAGTCCGGCCGTCCCCCCCGGAAGGTCGCGCCCGGCAACGCCGTGCGGCGGTCGTCGAACGCCAGCGCGACGGCCGCGCTCTGACCGTAATAGACCTCGCCCGTCAGGTGCATGTAGAGCGTCTCGACGAAATCGTCACTGGTCTCGTCGGCCAGTTCAGGCCGTTCCAGCGAGGCTTTGAAATGCGCGTCGACCGCCTGCATGCGTTCGGCCACCTGTTGGGCATCCAGCCGCTTGAGCGTGATCCCCTCCATGATCCGCTCCAACTCAGGCACAATACGTTCGCATGCCTCGCCCCGACGCAGGCCGAACAGCTCGATCTCGTTATGGCCGTGATATTTCGGCGAACGCATCCAAGAACGCACGTCGCCCTCGAAGATCGAAACCAGCTCTCGCAGACATTCCACAAAGGCGGCGTAATCCGTCTGTATCAACGTCAACAGCCCATGAAAATCGGTGTACGACAGGAAATGCACACCTTTGGCACTGTGGTAGTAGCGTAGACAGGTGTTGATGTGCGTGCGGCTCGCGGCCAGAGCCGCGTCCATCTCGCGCCGCGTCCAAGCCAACGGTTTGATGCGCCATTCCTGTCCCTGCCGACGGTAGTACTCCAGGGCGGCATCGTTACGTTCGGCCATGATCACATCGTTGAGCGCGAATCCGACGCTCTGCAACCATTCGTCGGCCTCGGTGACCACGTCGGTCGACACGTCGCGCTGCGAGATTTCGAGGATGCCATTCACCACGTTCGCGCAGACGACGGCATCCCGCAACGTCTCGCTTCGCTGTGCGGCCGGCACGCGGCCGAGATTCCAGAACTGACCAGAAAGCAAGGGGATGGCCGCGACCGTGTGATTGCCGGCAGTCAGGGTCATAATATAGCCGCTCGTCCCCTTGACCAGATCCCGCTTACGCACGATCAGCACCGGGCTGTGGTTCTCCAGATGTTTCCAGATGTCCTTTTCGAAGACAAACGTGTCGCAACCCCAGTCAAAGGCGAGAAACGTACGTGTATGCCCCATCGACTTCAGTACGACGGGATCACGCTTCAATCGGGCCTCACGCCGCACACGCGCGATAAATGTATCCACGCCAGATTTATGCAAGGCACCCACCCGCGCCTCCTATAGACTCACAGTTTCTTTTGCGATCAGCTCTTCGGCGAGCCCGCCTACGGCATCCAACCCGCAGATATCGGCAGCTTCCAACAGATATTGCAGCGCCGGCAGGATATGCCGCGAGAAGCCCGCCTGTCCCACGGAGGCCAACCGGCCAAACGCACCCAACGCCTGCACCAGCCGTTGCACGGCACCGGTGTGAAGCAGTCTCACACCCTCATGCAGATCCGGGCCGCACGCCCCGTAGGCCTGTGCTAGACGTTCTCTCAACTCGGGGGTCAGTGTAACATAAGGGTCATACAGGAGAGAAGCCAGATCATAGGCGGCCGCTCCCATCCGCAGGCCCTGAAAATCGATGAAAGCCATGCACTTGCCGCGAAACAGAACGTTGCTGGACTGACAATCGCGGTGCACCAACACCTGCCGCGCGTCCATCAGTCGCACCGCGACCTCCCGCAACTCGTTCGCCACGCCGTCGGGCATCGCCGCATATCCGTAGCGCCCTTTGAGCATATGCTCCTCAAACAAGCCGTGTTCCCAGCCATAGAGCGCAGCGTCAAACGGCGGCTCCAGCATCGACGCGTCCAGCTCGGCCACAGCCCGGCGCGTGCCTTCTCCGTGAAGGCGCGCCAGCGCCTGAACAACCGGCAGATACCACGCTTCAGCCCGCTCCGGATGCGCTTTCATACGCGTCTGAAGCGAGTCGTTGCCCCAGTCCTCCATCACCAGGCAACGGCGCTGCGCCAGCTCGGCCAGCACCTGAGGCACCGGCACGCCGGCTTTTGTCAGCAGGCGCGCATGCCCGGCATAACGCGTGTTCTCCGTCCTCTCAAGTCCATAGCGAATGTAAATCGCCCGGTCGGATCCATGATACAGGCGCCAAAAGCTGCGATCCGAGCCGCGCGCCCCGAGAAACGCGGCGGCCGTCTCGCGCGGCAGCCACCCCAGCACGCCCAACGCCGCCGGCAACGCATCGTCGCCCGTCTCGTCGGCCGCCACACACACGACGCCATCCAACCGTCCGCCAACGCAACCGCCGCCGATCACGCACCCTTTGAGGACACTGCCCGGCAGCACACGCGCCCCGCCGTACACCACACTGCGGCGCCCGCGCACGTCCGGCGCCACCTCGGCCCCCTCGCTCACCCATATCCCCGTCCCCTCTCGTCCGTGACTTGAGGGTTGAGCGTTGACCGTTGCACGTTGAGCGTCAAAAGCTCCCCTCTTGATCACCCGCTGATCATGCAGCCGCAAATAGGACTCGACCGTACCGGCATCATCCCAATCACTGTCCTTGACCGCCACGCCCTGCACACAGACGCCGCATTCCAAGGCGCGCTCGTAAGCCTCCACCAGCGTGCAGAACGGACGATCCGGCAGGAACTCGAAAAGGCGCGGCGACACCAGTTGCAGGCCGCAAAAGGTGAAGGTGCCGGGCACGCCGGGCGTCGGGCTGCGGTAACAGGTGATCCGCCCCCTCCGGTCGGCTTCGACCGTGCGCGGCCCCTTCTTGGGCTCCAGCCAAGCGGCGGCCAAACCGTCGCCCGCCGCGAACCCCTGCAACAACGGCTCAGGCGACAGGCGCGCCGCGATATCGGCGTTGACCACCCAGAAAGGCTCCGTGCCGAGAAAAGATTTGAGCGGACGCAACGCGCCGGCCGTCCCCAGGATTTCCGGCTCATACGAAGTGCGAACCGAGGCCCGGCCGTCACGGCGCGCGAGAAAGTCTTGGATCGCCTCGGGCTGGCTGTGCAGGTTCACTGCGATACGCTCGACCCCCCACGCTTCCAGCATGCTCAGGATGCGCTCCAGCAGCGGCACATTCCGGAGCGGCATCAGCGGCTTCGGACGGGCAAGCGTCAGCGGGCGCAAGCGCGTACCGAGACCGGCCGCCAGGACAACCGCTTGCGTCGGGCGCGGGATCATACGGAGACACCATCCCTTTCGCGCGTCACGGTAGCCGCCGCCGCGCGCAGCCCCGGCACCGCCCCCTGCTTTTCGACCCGGACGCGCACCGACCGCACGCGCGGGTCAGCGAGACAGACGCGCGCCACGTATTCGGCCGCACGCTCAATCATCCGGCAGCGCGCCGCGCGCAGTGCCGCGCGGATCGCCGCAGCCAGTGCCGCATAATCCACCGTGTCACGCAGGTCGTCACTCACGCCCGCAGCGGCCAGGTCACACGCCAACGACACGTCAACCATCAACCGTTGCTCGCGTCCGCGCTCCTCCGGCAGGTCGCCGATCACGCACGCGACCTCCAGCCCGAGCAATTCCAATTTATCCGCATCACTCATGTTACACTCCATCACCCGACAGCCTCCACCGGCCGGGACGGAGCCCGGCCCTCCAGCCCCTTCGAAAACCCCCTTGGGGCCCCGTGATGGAGGGACGGCATCTGTGTCGTCCGGCGTCAGAACGGACGGCCGAACGCATTCGGGCGCTGGCGCTGCATCTTGACTTTGGGCTGTTCAAGGTGCAGGGCGTACCACTCGTCTCCCAAGCCGGCGTTGGAGAAATGGCCGACACGGTTATTCGCCAGGTGCTCGCGATTCCGTTTGATCGTCTCGTTCTCCATCTTCTCGCACGCCTCGATCAGCACTTTGTGCGCCCCGTCGAGATCCTGGTTCTGCACCAGAATCCAAGCGTACAGGGCATAGAGCAACGCGCCTTGTCCATACCGCAACCGGCGCGTCTGCTTTTTAAAGAAAGCCGCCATGCCCTCTTTTTCCCCCAGCATGTGCATGCGCGCCAGCTTGATCGCCGCCATCATCGGATCCATGATCAGCGCCTTGGGCATCAGTTCGTCGACACGCTTGAAATCCTTCAGCATCCAGTAAAGCTGCAATCGCATCGTGCCCAACTGGCGTCCCATCAGTGGCGCCCAGCGGTTAAAGCGCTCCATCGCCTTCGACGCCTCCAGCGCCCGTTCAACGAACATTCGCTGTTCACGCTCGATCTCCATCTGCGCCTGCTTGAGGCTGCCCGGCGGACGCGTCTGCCACTGGTTGACTTTCGCCTGCAAGCGCTTTTGGCCGTCCTCCAGAATCTTCTGCACACCGGCCATACCGGCCTTGACCCGCCGCTGAATCAGAAATCCGGCTGCGACCTGGCCCGCCGCGAAGGCGACGACGCCCCAAAAGACCGACCAGCCCCAGTTGGCCCCGCCGCTCAACCCGAAGGCCAACAGCACCAGCACGCCGAAACCGGCATTCAAAATCACCGTCAACATGCAACTCTCCAAAACAAACTCAACCACAAAAGGGAGGGGCCAGTGTACTTTGAACAGCCGCACGCGGCAATAGCAAATCCGGCCCGGCAATCGGTAGGCGGCAGGGTCGGCGACAGGGAGGGTGCGTAGATCGCGCGTTTCTGGTTATACAGAGATAAAGAAAAAAATTAATTTTTTAAAAAAAAGCAGTGGACATAGGAAGACCGGTTGTGAGAATCTGTCCTGCATCGTGGCAAGAAAAATGTCAACGAGCAGCGTACCGTTGAAGACGGCAGGAATGGATACCTGTTGAAAACGGCGGACGAGAACGGAAATGAGCGAGGGAAAAAATGAAAACACGCGGAATATTGACCTCGATATTGGCGGCGACGGTGGCGTGCGGTTTTGCCCGTGCCGAAACGATCACTCAGACGTTGACCGGGGCTGTTTTCGCCCCCGGCACCGACACGCTGGAAACCTTCACCTTTAACCAGTTCGACACGCTGGACGGTACGCGGGAACTCATTTCGGTGACGGTCAATCTGACTCATTATTCGTGGGGCGGATACTTCTGGATCGATAACGACGGCGAGGAACTCGTATCGTTCACGGCGCAGCACGGCACGGGTGCCCGATTGGCTGCGAAAGGGTATGTGTTGCCGGGAGATGTCGTGGACCCCATCTATGCAATCATCACGACGGGAAAGACGCCAATAACAGTTCCCGCAGATGATGGGGATGGCCCCGATTACCAACAAGGCGGCCCAGACAATGTTCGACTTGACGGGCCTGAGGATCGCGAACACGCCATAGTAGCCTCTTCGAGTGGCACTTTGACATCAAACCTCGATGCCTACATCGGCACGGGAACCTTGGATATCGAGTACTACAGTAGTCAGGCGTCGCACCACAATGCAGAGGGCCCAGCAACGTATACGGGAGCCAATGCCTACGCACAGGGCATCGTCACGATCACATACGAGTGGGCTTGGGTTCCGGAGCCGAACAGCGCTGCCCTGCTGGCGCTGGGATGCATGGTGCTTGGGTTGCGACGCCGGCCTTCCGTCGGCAAGCGGGCTTGACCGTTTCCTGTTATTTCGTGTGTGACCCTTTCGAGGGACCGCTTGCCGGGCTGGTGGGCGGTCTTTTTTTGATTGACGCCGCTTATGTTGCAACTTCACCCTTCCGTTCTGCGTCTGTCCAAGCGGCTGTGGCCCGTCCCGGTAATGGCGGGCGCGGCTGCGGCGACTCTCTTTTTCTTGTCGCTGCCAGAAGAAACCTGGCCCGGCTACCCGGCGTTTCTAACTGCAGC
>DAOTKE010000064.1:0-18808 GCA_035449085.1 Kiritimatiellia bacterium
CTCCGTGACCTCTGAACGCGGATTATACCCGAAGACATTGGTGACCGGCAAGGCCTGTGTTGCGTCGACGCGCCGCGTGCGGCGGCCTGCCGCATCGTTGACGTAGTCGAAGGCTGACACGAGGGTGCCGTCCCATGAGTTGGAGACGGCGGCGATGAGGTCGCGGCGCGGCTCGTAGCTGACCGTCCGGACGGCGTCGGGGATGTACATGTATTCCGCCATCCATTCGTCCTGATAGCCGTGCCCGTTGACCTCGCGGACCAGATCGCTGCCGGGCTCGTAGAGGTAGCCGTTCGAGAACCACAGGTAATTCTGCCAACTCGGGTCTTGAGGCCGCAGCGACTCGACACCTGAAAGCCGCCCGCAACTGTCGCGGTTGTAGATGTGCAGAAATTCGCAGTCGCCATAAAACCACCGGTCGACATCCATTTCACTGTCCGTCAGGGCGACCGCTTCAAGCAGGCCTGTATTTTCCGTGAACCCCCGCTTGAGCTGCACACCGTTCTGGGTCTCGCTTTCCTGATACAGCCGGCAATAGGCGGCGGTGTTGGTGGCGACGCTGGATATGGCCGAGACCTGCCGGCCGAGCCGGTCGTAGGCGTAGGAGACGTCCGGCGTGGCGTCGGAGTAACCGGTGCCGGCAAGCTGACCGAGCGCGTCGTAGGAATACGCGGCCGTCACGCCGCGCGCCCATGTGCGGGCGGCGAGCTTGCCGTCCGCGGTGTAGGTGTAGGAGGGGCCAGTGCCGTCGGCGTAGAGCTTGTTGGTCAGCAGGCCGGTGGCATGGTCGTACAACCAGGTTGTACGATCAAAGGAGGAAGGATGAAGGAGGAAGGAGGAGTGATTCGTGATGGCCAGCGAGGCGTCGCGGGTGGTGGCCATCGCGATTTTGCGTCCGGCGGTGTCGTATTCGTAGGCCACGGGATAGGTGGCGCCCCACTGGGCGGTGACATTGCCGAGGCTGTCGTAGGCGGTAAAGACGGTGTTGGTCAGCGGGTCGTTGGCACTGATCCGGCGGCCTGCGGCGTCGTAGGCGTAGGACGTGAGATTCGTCAACAACGAATGGTTAATGGCTAATAACGGGGGGGTGCCGAGGTAGTCGGCGGTGGCGGCGACCTGCCCGAGGGCGTTGTAGAGCGTGACGCGGGTGTTGCCGCGGCCGTCGGTGGCGGATGTTTGCCGACCGAAGCCATCGTAGGTGAAGCTGTTGGTCACGCAGGAGGCTGACACGTTGGTGACCGCATGGCCGGCCAAGGAAACCTGAACCGCGCTGAAACTTGATTCAGGCGTGTCTCTGACATCCCAGCGCGAGGCAGAGGCGGGGGCCAGCCATGTCTGACTGCGAGTAAGGGGGCCTGCCGTGAATTGACTGTAACGGTTGAACGGCAGGGTTTGCTCCGTGCTTTCGGCCGTCAGGACGGCCCCGTCGGGAATGCCGGGCAGGCCGGAGGCGGCAGTCCCAAGGCCGGTCATGCGCATGCGGGAACGCGAGCTTGTCAGGGATTGCGCGGAATTTGTGACGTTCCAGACGCTGGAGACCGTTTCCCGCCACCAGTCGGCACCGGACTGCGTGTAAGCGGTTTCGCTGCGGCTGATGCGGTCCATGCCGTCGTAGTCGATCACGCCGTTGCCGTTGACGTCGACGGCGGTGTCGCGCAGGTTTCCGAGCGCGTCATAGGCATAGAGGGTGTCGGGCGAGCCCGTGCGGGTCAAGCGCAGGGCGCGGGAAGAGGCACCGTCGTAAGAGGTGGCGGAGACCAGCCACCCGCCGCCGAAGGCGGGTGTCGACACGGAAACCTCCCGTCCCAGGAAATCATATGTTGTCACGCGGTTCGTCAGCGCCGGCGCGTCAGACGATTCGACGGCCACCGTTTCGACACGGCAGCCCTGAGCCGTGAACGATTCAGCGCGTGTTTCGCGGGTCCACCGGCCGTCCCAATGCTTTTCGGTGACCGTCGGCCCCCCGTGATAGCGGGTCGTCTGGTGCGTCACGCCGGCCGAAACGGTCCGGGTGATCTCGCAGCCGGCGCCGAACCCGTTGCTGACGACGGTCGCGGTGCCGTTGTGATCGTGGGACACGCGATAGCCGTCCGTCCCGAAGGGGTACTCTGTCCGGGTCGCGAGGGGGGCATACGCGGGATCGGGAGCGCCGCCGAACCAGACGGTGCGGACGCTGTTGGTCGTCCTGCCCAGCGCATCGGCGAGATTCTCCGTAACAGGATAGCGGCCGGCGGATCCGGGCAGCGCCGCCGCCGAACTCTCGGCAGTCGACGGCCCCGGGAAACGCCCGCCAACCCCGCAACCCGCGGCAGGCGGCCCCGTTTCGGAACGACTAAACGCACCCCCAGGCGCATTCACTTCGCCAAAGGCGATTTTACTTTGTCCTTTGACCCATTATTCATTACAAACCGCCCGGGGCCTCCGCAGCCGGCGGCCCGCCCCTCCCCCTGCGAGGGCCAAAGCCGCCCGGCATCATCGAGGTATGTTCAAGGATCGTTTGGATGTGCTCACTAAACGCCTGGACGTCATTGCCCGAATACCCGGCCGCCTTGGCGGTCGCTTCCAGCAGATAACGACGTTCCGACGCATAGAGATCCTCCAGCGTCGACATGGCCTCGCGCATTTCCTGACGCAGGGCATCCCCCTCTTCACCACGCGGTCGTCCGTTCCCCATCATACTCGCCATCAGCGCATTCATGCGGGCCACAGTGGCCAAGAGTTGCTCGTGATTCTGCCGCTGTTCAGGCGTCATTCCCTCGACATCGATCGCGGCGAGAAAATCCTCGCGGTCACGCACGCGTTGCTCCATGCTCTGGCGGAACTCCTCGCGTCGACGCTGCATCTCGGCATACTGCTCGGGCTTGTCACGCCGCATCTGTTCCATCCGTTCTTCCCACGACTGACGCCGGCCACGCTCTCTATCGCCAGCGCGTTCCGTTTCGACCCCATGTGGCGGTTCGGGCTGTTGCACTCGCGCCGCGTCACGTTCTGCCAAAGCTTTCTCCAATTCACGCACGCGCTGGCGCAACGCTTCGGCCGCACGTTCCGCGCTCTCGTCACGGACTGTCACAACGCGGGCAGGCGCCTCCGGCGCAGGGGCCGTTTCTTGAACACCCCCGTCGTCGGGGTTGGGGGCCGTCACTGACAATCGATGCCTGACATTTTCGATACCTGCGCCCGCCACCGTACAGATCAACGCACCGACAACCCAACTCATCTTGTTTTTGTTCATCGTGAAAACTCCTGGTCAGGTTTAAACGGTAGAAAACGCGAGATATTGCCGTCAGCACTTAAAATCCGGTTCTGATTAGTAAATTCGATTTCAATGTCTTTCAATCCTTGCTTCTCAATGCCCGATTTGTCATAGTTGTCCCATACGCTCCAGTTAGGAATGTCACGGGGGTGATGTTCGGGTGGAGCCATTAACCCAGGAGGTTCCTCCAGGAACCGACTAGCGTATGGATCATTTTGCCATGAGTGAAACACCTGTGTCAAACGTCCGGAATTTCGTCATTCTCGGACATAGCGGAAGCGGAAAGACCTCTCTCACCGACGCTGTAGCCTTCAAGCTGGGGCTGAACGACCGCATGGGACTCGTCGCGAACGGCTCCAGCATCTCGGACACCACCGAGGAAGAGAAGAACCGCAAGATCACGATTTTCGCCAACAGTTTCACCGCGACCAACAAGCTCGGCGAGGACGAGTACAAGATGGTCTTCACCGATTCGCCCGGTTTCATGGATTTCTACGGGCAGATCCTGGGGGCCGTGCGAGCCTCCGATTTCGCGCTGATCACCGTCGATGCCACATCCGGGGTACAGGTCGGCACCCGCCGCGCATGGAGCGCCTGTAAAGAGGGCGGCCTGGCCTCCATCGCCTTCGTCATCACCGGACTCGACAAGGACAACGCCGATTTCCACAAGACCGTGTCCGCCATCCGGGAAGCCTTCGGCACGAACTGTGCGCCCGTGACCGCGCCCGTCGGCGCCGACGCCGTGGCCAACATCCTGGATCTCACCGACCTTCCCGCCCCGTTGCAGGAGATGCGTGACAGCCTGGCCGAAGCCGCGGCCGAGACCGACGAAGCGCTCATGGAGAAGTTTTTTGAGCAAGGTTTTCTGGATCCCGCCGATATCCGCAAAGGGCTGACCACCGGCATTCAATCCGGCGACGTCCACCCGATTTACTCGGTCTGCCCGTTGAAAGGCGTCGGCGTCAAAGAGCTGCTGGACAGCCTGTGCCGCCTCATGCCGGCGCCCGGCGCGCGCGTGTATCGCGACACCAACGGCAACGAGCTGGCACCGGACCCCGCCGCGCCCCTGGTGGCCCAGGTCTGGCGTACGGCCATCGATCCCTTCCTCGGGCAACTCAGCTATGTGCGCGTGATCTCCGGCACGCTCACCACCGGCATGAGCGTGCAGAACACCGCCACGGACACGAAAGAGAGCATTTCCGCCATGCTCTATGTGATCGGCAAGAAGCAGACGCCCGTCGCCAAGGCCGGCCCCGGCGATATTGTGGCGATCCCGAAATTCAAGAACACCAAGACCGGCAACACCCTCGCCGCGGTCGGCTCGACCGTTCGCCTGCCGGACATCGAGATGCCGCCGCCGGTCATGTTCATGGCGCTCGAGGCCAAGACCCAGGCCGACGAAGACAAGCTCTCCACCGCGATCTACCGTCTGCTGGACAGCGATCCCACCCTGCATTACGAAAAGCAGGTCGAAACCAAGCAGGTGCTGCTGAAGGGCCTCGGTGACGTGCACCTCGACGTGGCGGTCGTGCTGATGAAAGCGCAGACGAATGTGAGCGTCACCCTGTCGACTCCCAAGGTGCCCTACCGCGAATCCATCACCGCGAAAGGCGAAGGCCACTACCGCCACAAGAAGCAGTCGGGCGGCGCCGGACAGTTCGGCGAGGTCTACCTGCGCGTCTTCCCGCGCCGCGAGGATGAAGAGGGCGAATCGTTCGTCGACAAGACCGTGGGCGGTTCGATCCCGGGCAACTTTATCCCGGCCGTGCTGAAGGGCGTGGAAGAGGGCAAGCTGGCAGGTGCGGTCGCCGGTTACCCCGTGCAGAACGTCAACGTGGAAGTCTATGACGGCTCCTATCATCCGGTCGATTCCAAAGAAATCGCCTTCAAGATCGCCGGCATGCGTGCCTTCCGCGATGCCATGACCAAAGCCAAACCCGTGCTGCTTGAGCCGATCATGCGCCTGAAGATCACAATCCCGGAGGCCTTCATGGGCGCGATCAGCGGTGACATGCCGCACAAGCGCGGCCGCGTGCTGGGCATGGAGTCCGAAGGCGGCATCCAGGTGATCACGGCCGAGGCGCCGCTTGCCGAGCTGTTCAAGTACGCCGCGGAGTTGCGCTCCATCACCGGCGGCCAGGGCTCCTTCACGCTGGACTTCGACCGCTACGACATCGTGCCGTCCAATGTGGCGCAGAAGGTCATCGCCGAAGCGGCCAAGAACCGCAAGGAAGAAGACGAAGATTGAGTCGTAAGGCGGAGTGATGAGCTAGGAATGAGGAGCTGGCCCTGCCCAACTCTTGTCATTGCCTGGCCTTCAAGGCCTAAAAACCCTTGCCTGTAAGCTGACACGGACGCCTCGGCGCGGCGTCCGTGTCAGTCGGCACGGGGCTTGCGCCGTGATGGCGTTTCTCGGCAGCGGGCTTACACGCCGTGCCGGAGCAGATACGCCCAATTGACTACGGCCAGCGCGACGCCCGCAAGGATCAGTCCGCGTCGCTCGCCTGCAGAGAGGTCTACCTTGACCGTCCTCCAGACGGCCAGCAGCAGAGTGTGGGCGCCGCCTGCAATTGCGCTTGCCACCAGCAGCGCGCTCACGAGCGGCTGCATGCGGAAGGCCCCGAGCAGATCGCCTGCAACCAGCGCCGCGCACGCGCGAGTGCTGCCGCAGGTCAGGCAAGGCAGGCCGGTCCAGCGATGGAACAGGCAGAGACGTATCCCGGCTGCGTTCAGCGCGGCTACCCCCAGCACGATCAGAAGAACGGCACCCAGGAACGCCAGCCACCGCCGAATATCTTGCGGACGCGCCCGCCGAAACTCGATCCGCATGCCGCCTCCTCCTCACTTTGCCACGACAACATGTGCCGTCCCGACGCCACGCCGTCCACCACAAAACGCCCGCCTTCCACCCGTGACGGCACCGCCTTGCCGTCCATCAGCAGCGTCACCCCCTCCTGCCACGGCAGTTCGACGCGCACGGTCGTGTTGACCGGCACCTCCACCCTCACGGCATACCGCACGCCGGGCTTCTGGCGCACGCCCACCCGCACGGAGCCCCGCACGGTCGGCACATAGCCTTCGATCGCCTCCAGCGAGCCGATCTGAGGCCGGATCAGGATCTTGCCGAATCCGGCCTCCAGCGGCCGCACGCCCATCACGTAGCGCGGCACGATGTTCGCGGGCACCGCGCCCCACGCATGATTCCAGTCCAGGTTCGGTTTGTACAGAATGTCCCACGCCTCCAGCGTGATGGTCGAGCCGGACTTCATCATGTTGACCCAGCCGCGCGGCTCGTCGCGCGTCATCAGGTGAATTGCCGCGTCGTCCTGGCCGGCCTCGAAAAGCGCCTCCAGCAGATACTGCGCGCCATACACACTGCACGCCATGCCGCGCGAGACGACGAAACGCGCCACACGCCCGCGTTCGGACTCGGGGACCAGACCGAACGCCAGGGGGAGCATGTTCGCGTGCAGCGAAGCGTGAGCGGCCCCCTCACCGTCCACGTAGCAGCCGCGTTCGGCGTTGAAGAAAAGCGCGTTGAACGCCTGGACGGTGCGCGCATATTTCGCATGGTAAGCCTCAGCGTCCGCCGTCTTGCCCAGCGCGGCGGCCATCTCGGACATCTGCCGCAGGTTCAGGCAGTAAAAGGCGTTGACCACCGCGTTGACCGGCTTGAACTCAAAGCCGTCGCGTTCCCCGACCGGCCAGTCCGTGATGTCGCGCAGCCCGCTGTCCATCGGCGCGGCCGGGCCGCCGGTTACCAGCAGGCCGTCGCTTTCGCGCGCGCAAAACTCGAGCGTCTTCTTAGTCTTGAGAAGGTCATACGTCCGTTCCAGCGACTCGGTGTTGCCGGTGTACATCCAATCGGCCCACGCCATCATCACGGAATGCTGCTTCCACTCGGTCGGCCAGGTCGGATGCGCCATCAGATACTCGTGGCTGTAGCGCGCCAGCGTGAACTCGCGGTCCGTGCAGTAGTGGCAGAGCTGGTTGATGTACGCGTCAGCCTCATACGGGATGCGCTCACGGTCGCCGTCCACGTACACGCCCGCGAAGGTCGTGGCTTTGATACTGTACTTGCAAAAATCGAACACGCGGTCGAGCACAGCGTCGCTCGACACAAAGCGGGCGGCGGAGAGATCAAAAGGATAGTGCACCGCGACCTGACGGATCGTTTCGGCCGTCACCGGGAAAGGGCACTCCTCGACCTCGACATACCGAAACGGCATCACCACACCGAACTCGGGCGGCAGCAGAATCGCGGCCCCCTCCTTGCCGCCGCTGGTGTTGCGCTTGTCGGCGATCAGCGGCACGCGGTAGACATTCGGACTGGTCAGCGCACCTTTCACTTTCGCATAGCGGATCGTCCCGCCCGGCTTGGCGTCCACGCTGTCCCCCTTCACCTTTTCGCCGAGATGCAGCGTGTAGGGACCTCCACGGCGCATCTCGCGCGGCGGCACCAACTCGACCCAGCCGAAGGCCGCCCGCCCGAAATCGACCAGCACGCGCCCCTGCGCGTTGGTGACCACGCGAACAGGCTTCACCTGTTGCTGCGCGAGAGGATACCGCACGGCCGAATCGGCATCCAACACCGGCGCGGTTTTGAAAGACAGCACATGCGACCAAGGCCCTTCCTTGCCACGGCTGTCCCACACGCGCACCCGCCAGCACACCTCGGCATCGGTCGGCAAAGCCTTGCCGGCGTAGGCAATATAGAGCGACTGACGCGAATCAACCTTCCCCGAGTCCCAGAGATCCGGCTGACCCGTTTTGAAAAGCGTGGTCGCCGACGCCACCTGAATCTGATACGCGCTCTGGAAATCGCCGGGGCGCGCATCCTGAAATCCCCACGAGAACTCCGGCGTCGGATCGGTGAGGGCCACCAGCCCCGGTTTGGCCAGCAGCTCGCACATCATCGCGTCCGGCGTCAACGCCAACACGCAGGAAGCCACCGACACCGTCATCCCGCACACCCACAGCCTCATCCAAGCTCGCATCGCTCAAACCTCCGTTCATCATGGCGTATCCTCACGCCGCAAAACGATATGACAAGCGATGATTTTCACACAATGTTCTGACACGGACAAGCACAAGTTCGAGTGCGCTTGCTGGCAGAAAAACAGTTGCGCCACACGCAACACCTGTCTAAACTGTCTTCATGAAAGATTTCAGCGCTTCGTATCTCACACCGCGCATGGGCACCATGGAACAGCTCGCGTCGATCCGCCGTCTGATCTCGGATGACGGCAAGGGACGCGGGATGCGCATTCTGGAGGTCAACACCGGCAGCGGACTGATCTTCACCGTCTATCCTGACCGCGGGCTGGACATCGGCGCGGCGACCTACCGCGGCCTGCCGCTGGCCTGGATGTCGCGCAACGGCGAGGTCGCGCCGGCCTTCTACGACCGCACCGGCCTTGAATGGCTCCGCACCTGGCCCGGCGGCCTGCTCACCGGCTGCGGCCTCTGCAACGTCGGCGGCCCCAACACCTCCGGTGGCGAAGAGCATGGTCTGCACGGACGACTCAGCCATCTGCCGGCCGAAGCGGTCAACACCGATGCGTCATGGACGGATGACGGACGCTACACGCTCAGCATCAGCGGCCGTGTCCGCCACAGCAAAGTCTTTTTCGAGAATCTGGTGCTGACGCGCCGTATCACCGCCACGCTGGGCGAACCCGCGATCACGGTCTGTGACACCATTGAAAACCGGGGCTATGCCGCCGTCCCGCTGATGTTGCTGTATCATCTGAATCTCGGCTGGCCGCTGGTCGATGCCGGCGCGCGCCTCGAGATGCCCCGCCACACGGTCACGCCGCAAAACGACCATGCGGCCGCCGGGCTTGCCGAGTGGGATAAGATCACCGGCCCGCTCCCCGGTTTTGCCGAGCAGGTCTACTACCACGCGCTGCCCAAGAACCGACAGGGGTTCGCGTCGGCCCGTCTGGTGAACGAAAAACTGGGGCTGGCGTTTTGTGTGTCGTACCGCGTGGCTGAACTCCCCTACCTGATCCAGTGGAAGATGATGGGACAGGGAGAATATGTGGTGGGACTCGAACCGGCCAACTGCTTCCCGGAAGGCCAGGCGCAGAATGCGGAACGCGGATCGCTCCGCATGATCGCCCCCGGCGAGCGGGTCGAAACCGACCTGCGTTTGTCAATCGAAGCGCTCGGCTAACACGCCCGGTTTGTCGTTTTCATGTTTCTTCCCTGCACAACCGCAGAACTCGAGCGTCTGGGCTGGGACGCGCCGGACGTCATCCTGGTTTCGGGCGACGCCTACATTGATTCACCCTTTAACGGGATCGCGGTCATCGGCCGAACGCTTACGGCTGCCGGTTTCCGCGTCGCCGTCATCCCTCAACCCGACGTCGCCAGCCTCGACGGCATCCGTCGGCTTGGCCAGCCGCGGCTTTTCTGGGGCGTTTCCGGCGGTTGCGTCGACTCGATGGTCGCCAACTACACGGCAACCGGCAAGAAGCGTCACCAGGACGACTTCACGCCCGGCGGCGTCAACAACGTGCGCCCTGACCGCGCGGTCATTGCGTACTGCAATCTGATCCGGCGCGCCTTCAAGCCCTGCCGCCCGATCGTCATCGGCGGCATCGAGGCCAGCCTGCGGCGCATCGCGCACTACGACTACTGGTCTGACTCCGTGCGCCGCACGATCCTTTTTGATGCCAAGGCAGATGTGCTGGTGTACGGCATGGGCGAGCGCACCGTGACGGCGCTGGCGCGCGCGTTGCAAGAAGGACGCGAGTGGCGCGGCCTGCGCGGGATCTGCTACGCGCTGCCGGCAGACTCCGGCATGTTGCCGGCCGGCGCGCTGCGCTTGCCAGACTTCGCCACGGTGGCGGCGGCTTCACCGGAAGGGCGCGCCGCTTTCCTGGAAATGTATCGTCTCTTTGCCGCCAACCAGGATCCGCACACCGCGCGTCCCCTGCTGCAGCGGATCGACACACGCTGCCTTGTGCATACGCCGCCGGACACGCCGCTCTCGTCCGCCGAACTGGACGCCGTCCACGCGTCGCCCTTCATGCTTGACGCGCACCCGATCCATGCCTCCAAAGGGAAAGTCCGTGCTCTGGAAACCATCCGCTTCTCACTGGCGACACACCGCGGCTGTTACGGCGAGTGCAACTTCTGCTCGATCGCGGTCCATCAGGGCAGGCAGGTTGTCAGCCGCTCGGAACGCTCGATCCTGGAAGAGGCGCATCGGCTGACACGCCATCCGGCGTTCACGGGCATCATTCAGGATGTGGGCGGACCCACCGCCAACATGTACGGCTACGAATGCGCCCGGAAATCCAAACAAGGCGCCTGTGCCTCCAAGCGCTGTCTTTTTCCGAGTTGCTGCCCATCGCTTAAGCCCGACCACAGCGCCCAAATCGCGCTGCTCAAACGCCTGCGCCACCTGCCGGGCGTACGCAAGGTTTTCGTGGCCTCCGGCATCCGTCCCGACCTGATCGCGGCCGACCCACGCCATGGCGCGGCGTACATCGACGAACTGGTCGCATACCATGTTTCCGGCCAGATCAAGCTCGCGCCCGAGCACGCCGATGAGCGTGTGTTGCGCGCGATGGGCAAACCCGGCACGGAGACGTTGCTGGATTTCGTCAAGCAGTTCAAGGCGGCGAACGCGCGTCACCGTCTCAAGCAGTTTCTGACCTACTATTTTATCGTGGCCCACCCCGGTTGCGGCGATGACGACATGCGCGCGCTGAAACAATTCGTCGAACAGCACCTGCACCTCTCGCCCGAACAGGTGCAGATTTTCACGCCGACCCCCTCCACTTGGTCGACCGTGATGTATTACACGGGGCTCGATCCCTTTACCGGGCAACCGATTCCTGTCACGCGCGGGTTACGCGCAAAACAGGCGCAAAAAGACATCCTCACGCCAAGGTCACGTTAGTGCCTTGCGGCTCGACAAGCACAATAAAAAACAAGTTGTTTCTCACACGAAGCCACGAAGGGCACGAAGGTGGATGCCGTTTTAAAAGAAACCTTTGTGGCCTTTGTGTGAGATTGAATTGGGTTGCGGGCTACGCCCGCGTTAGTGCCTGATCGTCATTGCCTTCGACACGCGCTTATGTAAAACTGTCCCACCATCTTGACACCACGCGGTCTGGTCACTCCGGACATGCGTTGTTGCAACTGTCCAGGAGACCTGACATGACGTTCACCGTGAAGAGTGTGTTGGCTATTGTTCTGGCTGCCGCCTGCTGCGCACCGGCAGAAGACGGATGGATCCAGTTGTTTAACGGCAAGAATCTAGATGGCTGGATACCCAAGATCAAGGGATTTCCCGTCGGCGAGAACTTCGGCAACACCTTCCGTGTCGAGGACGGACTCATCAAAGTGCGTTACGACGGGTATGACGGCGCATTCAAGAATCGTTTCGGCCACCTGTTCTACAAAACCCCGTTCACCAACTACATCCTGCGCATCGAGTACCGCTTTGTCGGCGAGCAACTGCCCGACGGTCCGGGCTGGGCCAAACGCAACAGCGGCGCGATGATCCACGGCCAGTCACCGGAATCGATGCGCAAGGACCAGGACTTTCCGGTCTCCATCGAAGTCCAGTTTCTCGGGGGGCTCGGTTCCGGCACCCGGACAACCGCCAACCTATGCACGCCGGGGACGAATGTCGAGCGGAACGGTGAGCTTTACACGCCTCACGGACTCAATTCAACATCGAAGACCTATCACGGCGATCAGTGGGTCACCGTGGAGATCGAGGCGCGTGGCAGCCAGACGATCATCCACCGTATCGACGGCGAGACGGTTCTTCAATATGACAAACCGCAGTACGATCCGAAGGATGGCGACGCCAAGCGCCTGATCGAGGCGAACGGCGGTAACGTGCTGATCGAGGGGGGCACCATCTCGCTTCAGTCAGAGAGCCATCCGGTCGATTTCCGCAAAGTGGAAATCAAGCTGCTGAAGCCATAGACTCATTTTTCCTTCCGGCTGGGTGTAACGCAGCGGTCGGTCACGGTGTATACAATGGCGTAACTCGGCCAGTGTGCACAGGGTTCGTGCGCAATGTTGCTGCCGTTGTGTGAAAGGGATTGTCATGAACAAGAAATCTGTCTTTGCAATCGCTAGTGTGCTGACACTTGCATCCGCAAGCCATCTCTGCGCCATCGAGGCGCGCGATTTTTCCGACCAGACCCGCTGGGTGCTGACGCTGGACATGCAGGCGGCGCACGCCTCTCCGATGTTGGCCTTTGTGGCCGACCAGATCGACACTGCCAAACGCCAGGAGGCTGAGCGAAAACTTGCGGCCATCGAGGCGATGTTTGGCGTCAACCTGAAGAAAGACATCGACCATATTGTGATCGCGGGCAATGGCGATGCCTCAAAAGGCGGCGTCGCCTATGTCTACGGCCGGTTCGACACACAGCGCCTGACGACCATCCTTGCCGGGGCCGACGACTATTCGACCTCCAACCATCATGGCACCGTGATCCAACGGTGGCACGACAACTCCGACAAAAAAAAGAAATGCGCCGCGTTTGCCAAGCCCGGCCTCGCGCTTTTTTCGGATCAGGTCGAACCGCTGGCGCAGGCTCTCGACGTATTGGGTGCGCGCCGCCCCAGCCTTCCCGCCGACACGCCCCTGCGCGCGGCCTTCACGCCTTCGCCCGGCGACGTGCTGACCCTTCACGCCACGGGCCTGTCGGACATCGTTGGCTCTCAGCCCAACGCCCAGGCCTTGCGCCAGGCCGCCGCACTCAGCTTGCGGATCGGGACGCCGGACGCTGAAACCCTCAAAGCCACCCTCGCTGTCACGGCGGCTGATGAGCAGACGGCGCAGCAGGTGTATCAGGCACTGATGGGCATACGCGCCCTCGCCATGCTTCGTGCCGCAGAGGAACCGGAAACGGCGGCACTCGCCACGCAGATCGGCATCTCCTGCGACGGTACCACGGTACAGGTGGATTTTGGTATCAGCAAAACCCAGCTTCATACAGCCTTGCAGAACCGCAAGGCGCGGCTCGCTGCAAAACCCGCTCCTGCCGCCACCGCGCCATAACGGGATCACGGACGTGACGAACCCGCCAGCAGACCCTGATGTCGCGCTGCGTGGAGCCATGCAGCGCGTGACGCAGGGAGAGGCGCAGGCCTTCCGGATCGTAGCCGAGGCTTTGGAGCCGCGTCTGGAACGTTTTTTTGCGCAGCTCGGCGTGCCGACCTCAGACCGTGACGACCTGTTTCAGGAGACCTGCCTGCGGTTGTATCGCGGTGCCGCGAGTTATGATGCGCGGCGCCCGTTCCTGCCGTGGGCCTTGACGGTCGCGCGGCGCGTGATGCTGAACTGGCACCGCGCGCGCAAACCCACGGTCGAACTGGACGAGGCGCGTTGCGTGGCCGACACGCTGAGACCGGTGCCAGAGTCCAGCGACGCGGATGACGTGTGGGCCTTTGCCCGGGCCCGCCTGCCGGCCGCGGCGTATGAACTGCTTTGGCTGCGTTACGGCGAGGGTCTTGAACCGGCGGAGATCGCGGCGGTGACACGCCGCACGCCGGTGCACGTGCGGGTGCTGCTGCACCGGGCGCGAGCCGCATTGGCTGCAGCCCTAGAACATGACGGTACGGGGATATAGCCCCCAAGGATGTCATCGATGAACAACCGATCCAACACGACGTTCACTGAGCTTGAGAAGCGTCTGCGGCAATCCGCCCCGCCCTGCGCACCAGTTCATATCGCACGAGTTGAGCGTGTCTGCGCGTCATTGAACGACCTGCCACCGACAGGCGCGAGCCATGCGTCTCATCCCGCGTTTGGCCTGTTTGCCCGACGTGTCGCCGCCCTCGTGCTGATCGTACTGACCGCCGTATTGGCGCCCCGAGTCGTGATGCGGCACCCGCAAAAGCCTCCCCTGCTGCCGTTCTCCGCCAACTCACTGCTCGACGGATTAAACGCACTGCATATACCGCAGCGCATGACAGGTCCCTTAGCCACCGAATCCGAAAACCTCCTGACCGATCTGGTCACGCTGACCGCAGTGGTCAACGAACGTACATTCGCGATCCTCTTCTAGGTGAAGAGCGCTTCCACGCGCGTCAACAGTTCATCGCGGCTCTCGACGCGCAGCATTGGACAGGGCAAACTCTTCCGGAAGGTGGCGCCATAGGTTTTGGTCACCACACGCGGATCCGCGACGATCACCACGCCTTTGTCCGACCGCGTACGGATCAGCCGGCCGAATCCCTGCCTGAAACGGATCACCGCCTGGGGGAGTGAAAATTCGCGGAATGAACTGCCGCCCGCGCGCTCAATCTGTTCGCAGCGCGCCTCGACGATTGGATCCGTCACGGCGGCAAACGGCAGTCGCGCCATCACCACGCAGCTCAACGCCTCCCCTGCCACATCCACACCTTCCCAGAATGAATGCGTGCCCAGCAGGACGCAGGCACCGCCCGAACGGAAGATTCGCGTGATTTGGTCACGTGTGCCGTTCGTGCCGTGCACCAGCAGCCGGACGCCCGCCTCGCGTAACGGCGCTTCCAGCAGGCGCGCGACCTGATTCATCATCTCGTAGCTGGTGAAAAGTCCCATGGCGCGACCGCGCGTCCGGGTAAAGACCTCCAGCATCAGGCCGCTCAGTTGCTCCGCATAGGCCCCGCCCGTAGGCCCGGAAGGCGCAGGCAGGAAAACGGGGGCCAGTGCCGCGCACTGCGTGGCATAGTCGAACGGACTCTCCGCCACACAGGTCATGATCCGTGCGGGTTCAAGCCGGTCAATCCCCAGCCTGCGGCTGATGTAACCGAACGAACTGCCGACGCGTAAGGTCGCCGAGCAGAACACGACCGTGGATTTCTGGCGGTAGAGCAACTCGGCCAGCGCCTCGCCGATGCTCAGCGGCGCGGCATAGAGGTTGGCCGTCCCGGCGCTACGGCTCGGCGGCTCGGCCCAAAACACGTGTTCCGCATCCGTGGCGGCCAGCACGAAATCCATGTCCGACGCGAAAGTGCGCAATGCGGCGGCCGCACCCTCGACATTCGCCGCCTGATCGTCATACAGCGCGAGTTCACCTTCTGAGGTTTGACGCAACGCCTCGCCCAGCTTCAGCAGCAGACCGGACGCATCCGCAATCGCGCGTTTGACCGCCAAACGGCGTTGCTGAACCTCGGCTTCATCCCAGCCGTCCGCGCACGCCGAAAACTGCTTGTCGCGAAACACCTCACGTGTGCATGTGCCGGGCGGCAGCAAAGTGTCCTCGCCCGGACTTTCCGATTTTTCAGCCTCCTCGCCGCCCGATGACACACAGCGGAAGCGCACAGGAGCATGCCCCGGCTGGATGAGCGCATACAGCGCCTCAAACAGGAAGCGGGCGGTGCGCTGCACCTCCTCTAGCGCGCTGCGGATCTGGCGGATCTGTTGGCGCAGCGCCTTGGCGGTCGTTTCGTCGGCAGTCACCGCACCCTTTTCAAGATGGGTGCGCAGCACCTCCAACACACCGCCGGCACGACGACCGCGGCCGCGACTCAGACGACGCAGCAACTGGGTGAGGCGCGCTTGGGTCAACTCTGTGGAGAGGTGACGCGTAGCCGCCTCCTCCAGATTGTGCGCCTCGTCGAACACAATCTGGGCATGCGGCGGCAAGGCGGAGCCGGGCGCCTGCGACTCTGCGAACACCAGCGCATGGTTGGCAATGACCACATGCGCGGCGGCGGCGCGGGCGCGGGCCTTCTGCAGAAAACAACGGCGCCCATACCGGCAGGCGCGTCCGGGGCACTCCTCGGCGGTGGAGGCAAGTTTGGCAAGAAACGCGGCATCTGTATGGCCCGCGCCCGCAAAGGTATCGAGATCGCCGTCGGTCGTCTGCGCCGCCCAGGCCAACGCCAAGGCGAAATGACGTAATTCGGGGCGCTCAAGCTCAAACTGGCTCTGCTCCAGCAGGATCGCGATTCGCCGTAGGCAGACATAGTTGGAACGCCCCTTCAGCACGGCCACGCGCAGGGTGCTGCCGTCAGCACACACCGCCGCACGGACTAGCGGCAGATCTTTTTCAATAAGCTGCGTCTGCAAGTTGCGTGTATTCGTGCTGACCACGACCGGCACATCGTTGAGCAACGCCCATGCGGCGGCGGGAATCAGATACGCGAGGCTCTTGCCGACACCGGTACCGGCCTCAACCAACAGATGTTTGCCCTCGTTGAAGGCACGCGCGACCGCGCGCAACATCTCCACCTGCCCCGGGCGCGACTCATAGCCGGGCATCAAGCGTGAGAAGGTTCCGCCGGGCAACAGATGCGCCGCGACACGGGCACAGTCCAGCGGCGTACAGTCGGCATGCGTCGGCAACGTACGCCGCTCGTTCTTGCGCGCTTCAGACGCGAATGTTTCCAGCCACGGACCGCATTTCGTTCCGGCCTGACGGACACATTCGGCAAAGTGACCGAACACGCGCGCCAGTCCGCACTCGTCCAACTCGCGCAACACCAATTCAATCGTTTCCAGCGCCCACAGCGGCAACGTCAGCAGCCGCGCTTCGATCGCACGCCAGAGTGTCCAGAGACACTCGCCGCTGGCCCCCCCCTGACGCAGACTCTCCGCCGCATTCTCCACCGGCTTGTCTGGGAAAGCGAAGGCATGCAGCGCCAGCACATCGACCCCATGCGCCCGACCCGAGGGCAACAGATCGTCAAACGCCGCCACATCCTGGGTGATGTAGATCGTTTCCTGTGTCGGGTCAGGAGCCTGACCTGTATCAGGAAAAAGGTCGAAAACCGGCGGTTGTCCCGGCGGCTGCGTCACCCACACTGTACGGAAGCTGAGCATGCGCACCGCTCCTCACGCCCGCTTCATTTACCCATGCCGAACAGTTGCAGGCAGCGCCGGAAATCGGCCGGCAACGGACTGTGCGCTTTGAGCGTCTCGCCCGCGCGCATGGGGTGCGGCAATTCGAGACTGGCGGCATGAAGCATCTGGCGCGGCACCGTCAGCAGGCGCGGATCACGCGCGAACTTCACGCCATGTTCGCGGTCGCCCAGTACCGGGTGACGCATCGCGGCGAGATGCCGACGGATCTGATGGGTTCGTCCCGTCTCGATCTTCACCTTGAGGAAACTGGCGTCTTTGGACATCATCTCACGCTGGATGTGGCTGACCGCACGCTCGCCATCCAGTTCCTGATCCACCGTTGAGGCGGTCCGCTCATAACGGCCGTACACCATCACGCGATAGAGTTTGCTGACGCGGCGCGTCTTGAAAACCGCCACCGCAGCGTCGAACGCGGCGGCGTTTTTGGCGAACAGCAGACAACCGGTCGTGTCGCGGTCCAGACGGTGCACCGCCTGCAGCGTGGCAATACCGGTCTGCGCGCGCAGCAGCTCCTCGGCGCTGCCCGCGCCGACCGAAAGCATGTTGGACGGCTTGTCGGCCACCAGATAGAAATCGTCCTGCACCAGAACGCGGATCGAGGGAGCAGAAGGCTTGGCCGACTGCTTGGGCAGACTGGCCACCGGCAGTTCCACGGTATCGCCTGTCTTGAGCGTATGATGCGTCATCCAGACACACCGGCGATTGACCCACACGACACGCTCATCCAACAGATTCTTGGCCGCGCGCCTGGAGATCGACAGCCGCGCCGCGAGGAACATCTGAAGCGACTGTTCTGCCTGCGCTTTCGAAACCACAAACGACACGACCGACGGAGACTTTTCTTTCATGAACGGCTGAACCTGACCCCTTCTCAGAGCGCTATACGCGCACGACGGAACCCACCACTCCCACGCAACGCTCCTTACCCTGGATGTCCGGCGCGAGCTGAACCTCGACATCAGCCGGTTCGCCGGCCTCGGTCTGCGCGGCAATACAGCAGACAGTCGGTTCGCCGGACAGCGCGCGCTCAAAATGAGCGGGCAATGGCGCGTCCGGCATCACGTCTTCAAAACGCGCCCCTACAACCTCCTCTGGCGCATCAAAATCAAACATTCTCAGGAAGGCGCGGTTGACCGCCCGGAAGACACCGTCTGCATCGCACACAAAGCAGGCACAATGCGCGTTTTCGAAAGCATTTGCCTTGCTACGCATCGCCTGCCACTGTTTGCGACGACGTTCCGTGTTACGCACGGTAAAAACCAAGTCGCCGGCATTCACCAGATCGATCACGCTGATCGTGACTTCAGCGGGGAACCAACTCCCATCCGCGCGCCGGCATTTGGCATCCAGCATCATGTGTCGCGACTCTTCAATTCCCTTACGGATACGTCCGACCACCTGTGCGGTGACGCCGGGGATCAAGGTCGACACCGGCTTATCCCAGATCTCTTCAGGCTGGTAACGGAAATACTCCACCGCACGGGGATTCAACTCGATCAAATGCCCGTTCGGATCGGTCACCAACAACGCGTCATACATGCCGGCCATCAACTGGCGGTACAATGACTTATGGTCCTGAAGGGAACAGAAGGCGTTCATGGGAGCGGGTTCCATTCTGCGAACGGCGACAGAACCATCGCTTCACGCCACCGCTCGCTTTTTTTGTAGTATTGCAAAAGCCCGGCAGCCGTGCAATTCCTGTTTTGGCCCGATTCGGA
>DAOTKE010000065.1:0-18450 GCA_035449085.1 Kiritimatiellia bacterium
TCGCGATCGACGGCGTAAGCCTGACGGTCTCGGGGCTCAGCGATGATGGTTTTGAAGTCAATCTGATCCCTCATACGCTCAAGGAGACCAGTCTGTGTGACCGTAGGCCCGGTGACGAGGTCAATCTCGAAGGCGATCTGCTGGGCAAGTATGTGGCGCGTCTGTTGGGACGGGAGAAACCGGGCGGAATAACCGAAAGCATGTTGGCGGAGAACGGGTTTTTATGAAAAAGGTGCTGTGTGTCGGGCTGACGCCGGTCTTGCAGCGGACGCTGATTTTTGACCGGCTGGAGACCGACGAGGTGAATCGTGCGCGTCAGGTTGTGGAATCGGCGGCGGGCAAAGCGCTCAACACGGCGCGTGCGCTGGTGACGCTGGGCACACCGGCGCAGACCGCCGGTTTCAACGGCGGCGACACGGGGCGCCGGGTGGCGGCTTACCTCACCGCATACGGCGTGGATGCCAGCACGCTGACGCCGATGCAGGCACCGACCCGCATCTGCACGACCCTGATTGACCGCGCGGGCGGCACGGTGACTGAACTGGTTGAAGAGGCACCCGCGCCGGGGGCTGCGGCTTTGCGCCGCTTCACGCGCGATACGCTGCGTAAGACGGCGGAGGCTGCGATGCTGGTGATCAGTGGCACGTTGCCGCCGTATGCCGATGACGAGTTCTACGTGCCGTTCGTGCGTGCCGCGAATGAGGCCGGTGTGCCGGTCGTGATCGATTCGCATCGGACGGCCCTCATTCATGTGCTGTTCGAGCGCCCGCTGCTTGCCAAGCTGAACGTGCGCGAGCTGGAGACCACACTGGATGAACGGTTCACGACGGAGCGGCAGATTTTGCGCGGCATGCGGGATGTGCTCGCGCTCGGGGCGCGCAATGTCTTTGTGACCCGGGGCGGCAAGGGCGCGTACCTGCTGACGCCGCGCGGGGCTTGGCGCTTTACGCCGCCTGAAATCGCGCAACGCGTCAATCCGATCGGCAGCGGGGACTGCACCACGGCCGGCATCGCACATGCGTGGCTCGCCGGAAAGACGTTGCAGCGGGCGGTGGCCTTCGGGCTCGCGTGCGGCAGTGCGAATGTCGAAAGCCTGACACCGGCCGATCTCGATGTGAAGCGCGTGGCGTCGCTGGCGCGTAAGGCGCAATGCGCCCGGATTGCGTGAGCGATTTGTTGCGGCCGCTCAGTGGCCGCAACCTCGAGTGTCAAAGCATGGCTCTGCGCAGAATTAAACTTCAGCGTTCAGCGTTCACGACCTTAGCCACATAGCCGCCGCAGGGCTGGAGGGTCACGATGAACGGCGCATGTGCCGTTGTCGTGCGTGCATGGGGCGCGAAAGCGGTGGGGGTGTCGGCGCGGTCAGCGAGTTCAGTGATCGCGACTTCACGCCAGCCCGTGAAAGAGAGGTCGATCGAAACCATTTTGAGACCGTCGGTTCCGTTGACCATCGCGACGAACCAGGTGTTGCCTTTGCGTCGCGCGAAGGCGGCCAGCTCGCCGATGCGGCTGCCCTCCAGCACACGTGTCTCGTCCCAGCAGACCGGCAGTTCACGCACGAACGGCAGCGCCGGTGACAGCTCAGGATCCGCCAGCAGGCGCTGGGGGTGCTCCGCCATGACGAGCAGCGGCGAGGTGATGAGGTAGGCGAGTGCCAGTTGGTGCGTCCAGGTCGTGTTGCCGGGCCGCGAGAAAGCCAAGGGCGTGTAATCGGCGTGTCCGGCGATACAGCGTGTGAAGGGCAATGCCGCGTTATGCGAGGCAGGCAGATCCTGGTTCTCGCCGCCCGGTACGTAAGGCGGCGCTTTGGCGCTTCCACGACGCTGACGCGCATGTTCGGCAATGCGGTTCAGCTCCAGCCCCCGGATGCCCTCGCGGGTGACCTCATTGGGGTAGGTGCGCGCTTCACCGGACGGTTTCTGGCAGCCGTGGAAGTTGACCAGCAGCCGACGGCGCGCGGCCTCGATCAGCACACGCTCGTCGAACAGGATCGTGTCGTACGACTCGCTGTTCATGAAATCGATTTTCACGCCGGCCGCGCCGGCCTGCTTCACCTGGTCGAGAAATTCGCGTAAGGCCGAATAGTCGCTCTCGGGTTGGCGGATCTCCCGGGAGTGCTTCCAGACAAAAACCCGTACGCTGCGGGCGCGCGCGTAATCACACAGTTCAGTCAAGACTGACCAGGCATTCGTCCACTTTTCCCAGCCCTCGTCGATGGTGGTGAATTCAAAGTTCAGGGCGGCGGCCGCGTCGATCATCTGCTTCTCGGCTTCAGGCTGCATGTAGTCGTCGCGGCCCTGCCACCAGCTCCACACGCTGCGTCCACCCGTGATCCACGCCTCTGAGTCAAACAGCTCAGGATCGGGGGGCGGGGCGAGTTGCGCGATCAGGTCATTGTTCACCCAGGCGTTGAGCGTCGGGGCCAGCAACAGCACGCGCCAGGGCGTTTGGATGGGGCCGTCGACTTCAAAGCCGGACGCTTCCGTGAAACAGCCGCGCAGGGTGCCGTCCGGTTCCGCCGAAAGGCGCATGCCGCTGTAGCGGAAAAGCGCCGCCTCGACGATGGCGGCATAGCCGTGCCCATCAGGCAGCTCGGCGACCAGCGGCATGGTTTGGATCGGCCCCTGCGGCGAGACGGCGTACAGGTTGGTCAGGGAGGTGCAGAGCCACTCGCCGGCGTAGGTCTTGAGCTTCCAGTCGGAACGGCGCTCGGCGAACCAGATGCGGCTCTCGGGCGGCAACCGCCAGCAGGCGGTTTCGCCGTTGATGCGGCGCACACCCTTTCCGGGGATGACAAAGCGCCAGGCGATGCCGCTGTCGGACACGAGGGCCTGAAGCCCGTAGGAGGGGCCTGAGACCGGTTGCACGAAACAAAGTGCGCGCTGGGCAGCCAGACGGCTCTCCTGCTGCACGCCGCGCACGGGGAAGCGGTCATCTGTCCGGTGGATGCGTATCGGTTTGAAGGCGGTGACCTGCCCCAAGTTGCATCCGGCAACCGAGATGCCGAGCGGTGCGGGGGCGAGGATTTCCTGCCCGCGATACCAGGCTCTGTAGGTCAACCAGCCGGATTCATCGACCGTGAAACGCGCGTGCACGGCACCGCTCTGGCTCGTGAGCTGCAGTTGCTCGATCTCGGCTCGCAGCACGGTGGCCATGCACAGGCACACCGCCGTCGTACAACGTAGACAAAGAGACCGCGCTTTTTGCATGGGATATTTCGGGGCGGTGTTTGGCGTGTCGTGCATCAGAAGAACCATTTTGCGAGACGCAGGATGCCCTGTTTCCACGGCACGCGGTGGGAGACGCCGGATGCGTTTTTGAAGGTGTCCAAGTTGGCGACGTACCAACGGTAATTGCGGATCAAGGCGTCCTGATTGGAGTAGCGCGGCGCATATCCCAGAATGCGTTCGGCTTTCTCGATACTGACAAAGGAGTCCTCGCAGGCGGTCTCATACACCCATTTGTAGAGCGGCGAAAGGTGCAGCAACTCGAGAAAACGCAACGTCCAGATCATCGGCGCGGCCGGGAACCCGCGGATCTTCTTGCCGTGTCCGGCGACATCCAGCACGGCTTGGTAATCCTCGCGCATGGTGGTGAATTCTTTGGCGCCGATGTTGAACGTGTCGTTGACTTTGGCGGCGTCCAACGTAAGCGTCAGCCAGATCGCTTCGCAGAGATCCTCCACGTCGAGAAGCTGGTAACGGTTGCGCCCGCTGCCGATCATCGGGAACCCGTGGCCGGTGTAGGCCCAGTCATAGAAAAGGGCGAACACGCCGAGCCGTTCGGGGCCGACGAAGGACTTGGGGCGGATGATCGGGACACAGAGCCCCTGTTCACGCGCCTTGAGGCACTCCTCCTCTGCCAGGATCTTCGCGCGTCCGTATGGCCCGACGCCGATCAGCCGATCAGTCTCGTACAGCGGGTGATGGTCGGGGATGCCATACACGGCGGTCGAAGAAATCATGACGGCGCGCGCAACACCCGCTTCGCGCGCGAGGGTCATCACGTTGCGGGTGCCGTCAACATCGGTGGTCATGATGTCTTGCTCGGAGTAGAGCGGCAGAGCGGCTGCGGTATGGACAACCCAGGTGACGCCCTGCATGACCTGTTTCAGGGCGGCCACATCGCGAATGTCGCCGACCACCGCCTGGATTTGATCTTTCTCAGGATATTCAAACGGCACGAGGTCGATCGAACGGATATCGGTGATCCCTTTCGACCGGAGGTGCCGGATCAAGTTGATTCCCAGAAAACCGCTGCCGCCTGTCACCAAGACGCGTTGATTCATGAGCCGTGATCCCTTTGTGCCCGTCGTGCTGGCGTGTCTGTTCAAGGCACAACGGGGCTGTAACAGAAATTCGGGACAAGTTACCAAATCCCCGGGCTGTTGGCACATTAAAACCGTAATGCGTTTGACACGTCTTACGTAAAGTCCGCATAATGACACTTGCCGATCAAACCTTTGCCAGACGGATAGGCCCCAGGAGATTGACATGAAAAATGGAATAAGAACGATCTTGGCTGTCGTCGTGTGTTGCGTTGCGTGTGCCGGGAACACGTTGGGCGCAACCCGTATCTTGTCGGTCTATGTGGAAAGTTTCGCCGAGTTGCAGAAACAGGCCGCTGTGGGGGCCGGGGCGTTTCAGGCGCCGATGCTGGCAGCGCTGCCGATGATGGTGACCGGCGGTTTGCCGGGTGCGGCGCAGTTGGACAACAGCAAGCCGGTCGCGATGCATGTGATCGCGCTGGATGGTGGCGAAACGGGGACAGTCATTGAGGTGACGCCCAGCGCCGCGCCGGATGCATATCTCAAGGCGCTGGCCGGAGGGGCCGAAGCAGGGCTGCCCGAGCCGAAGGACGGTGTCTATACGTTGGGTAAGGGCATGGCGGCCAAGCTCGCAGGGGGGCGCCTGTATTTTGTGATGCGCGCGAAGAAGCCGGCCGCACTGCTGGGGGCCGATCTGGCAGGGTATGCTGAGTTGCCGACATTGCCCGGCGTGCTTCGCATATCGATCGATCCGCAGGCTGTGGGGCCCCATTTGAAAAAGGCGGCGGCGTCTATTCCGGTGCAGGGCGGCGGGGCAGACGCCAAGCGGCAGCGGCAGACGTTCGAGCGAATGCTCGGTTTCTACGGTGAGATGCTTGGCCAGCTTGACGCGCTGTATCTGGGGCTCAATATCCAGAACGAAGGGGTGTTCGTTCGCACGCGCTTGATCCCGCGCGCGGGATCAGATCTGGCGAAGCTGGTGCTGTCCGGCAAGCCCGTTGCTGCCAAACAGCACGCGTTTCTGGACAAGGATTCGCTGTTCAGTTATGCGGCGGGTGGGTCGGTTGTGCCGGAAAAGCTGGAAAACGCGCTTATTGAGATGTATGCCGGGCTTGCTGCTTCATCGCCGATGTACGACGGCGCGACAACCAATGACTGGATTGCAGCCATGAAGCAGTCGGTGATGCTGATGGGTGCGCCGAGGGCCTATACTGTCAGTTTGCCGAAGCCGGATGGTGCGCTGCATGTGCAGGGATGCTGGCAGATGGATGACCCCGTCGGCTATCTGGAGTCGCAGTCGACCGCCATGAAACAGCCTTTCTTGACCTCCATGATGGGGCAGACCGGCATCAAAGTCTCAGAGCCCGTGACACGGACGGTCGCCGGCATGAAGGCGTATGATTGGAAGATGGATGTCGATGAGTTGGCGATGGAGAAAGCGGCGCGTGCTGCGTTTCCGGCTGACACGCCGGCCGAGAAGGTCGACGCCGCGGTGGCGGCGCAGCAGCAGACCTGGCGCACGCTGAAGCCGCTCTTGGGTAGCGGCTACACCTATGCGGCAGGCGGCAAGGATCTGGTTTTTGCGATGGGCGGTGAGACGATGATCGAGGAGGCGGTCAGGCGCGTGAAGAACCCGACGGGAGCCTCCGGAGAAGCCGCCCGGATTGAGACGCTGCTGGCTCCATCGGCCGACCCGCACAGCATCGGCCGGATCGCGCTGAGCCGCATCCTGGCACTCGCCATGGCGGGGCGCCCCGGCATGGCGGATATCGCGAAGGGGCTCCCGCCCGGCGAGGGCATCGTCTTCGCGGGTTGGCCGTTCAAGGGCGAAATGCTTTCCACTCTGTTGATCCCAGCTTCTGAAATCAAAGCCGTGACGGCCGGCGTCATGGCTGGACAGGCCGCAGCCCGGCAGCGTAATGCGCCGGCAAGGCCGCCGATTCCGGACAATTTTAACCATACCTAACGAGCAAGGAGAGACATCATGAAGCCTATTTCGTGTTCACGTCGGTCATTCATTAAGCGCACAGGCGTTGCGTCGGCGTGCGCGGCTTTTCCGTTCCTGCGTGTGGCGGGACAAACCAGCCCCAATGAAAAGGTCAACCTCGCCTGCTGCGGCATCGGCAACCAGGGCGGGAGTGACATCAATGCGCTGTTCGGTACCGGCCTCTGCAATATCGTGGCACTGTGCGATACGGAGATGGGCGGCAAACGGACACAAAAAACGCTGCAGAAATTCCCCAACGCGCCGCGTTTCACCGACTTCCGCAAGATGCTTGATAAGCATGATAAAGAGATCGACGCGGTGCTGGTCGGCACGCCGGACCATTCGCACTTCGTGATCACGATGGAAGCGATGCGCCGCGGCAAGGGCGTGTATGTGGAGAAGCCGCTGGCCCATTCGTTCCACCAGATCGACCTGCTGATGGCGGCCGAGCAGAAGTACAAAGTCGCCACGCAGATGGGCAACCAGGGGCACTCAGACGGCAATTATTTCCAGTTCAAGACCTGGCAGGAGGCCGGGGTTCTGAACAATGTGACCAAGTTCGTGGCGCATATGAACGGCGGGCGCCGCTGGCACAAGTGGAAGGGGGATGTCGCCGCCATCAGGAAGGCGATCGAGAAGCAGCCCAATGTCAACAACGTGGATTGGGACACGTGGCTGGCGCATGTCGCGGAACACGATTTCACCGAACAGTACCTCAACGGCGACTGGCGTTGTTTCTATGAGTTCGGCAACGGTGCGCTGGGTGACTGGGGCGCACACATCCTCGATACCGGCCATGAGTTCCTCAAATGGGGCCTGCCGACATCGGTCGAGCCGCTCAAGATGGAAGGGTGGAATCCTCTTGTCTTCCCGATGGCCTCCACACTGCTCTTCAAGGTGCCGGCGCGCGGGCCTGGCCTGCCGGCCTGCGACGTGTACTGGTATGACGGCGTGGGCAACCATCCCGAGCTGCCCGCAGGTTTCCACGGGGTCAAGACCGACAGCAACGCGCCGGCGTCGCTCGGCGGTTCCGACCAGGGTAAAGCGTTGCCGCCCGGCAAGGAGATCTATGGCGACGGCGTCGTGTTCAAAGGCGGTTCGCACGGGTCTACCCTCTCGGTGATCGGCGGCGAAAAAGCCGACGCGGTGAAGGCCAGTCTGCCGCAGGTGCCGAAGAGCCCCTCCAACCATTACAAGAACTTCCTGCTCGGCGTCAAAGGCGAGGAGATTTGCCGTTCGCGCTTTTCGGTGTCCGGCCCGCTCTGCCAGTTCATGAGCCTCGGCATCATCGTGCAGAACGTCAACGCCAAGATCGAGTTCGACCCCAAGACCCGCCGGATCACCAACCACGCCGCCGCCCAAGCGCTGCTGCGCATCGGCGAGCCGCCGCGTAAGGGTTGGGAAGAGTATTTCAAGGTCTAATGCAGGGAGTCTGTTTGTGATGAGTCAACCTGTTCGGATCACGCCCTGTCTGGATATGCAGAACGGGCGCGTCGTCAAAGGCGTGCATTTCGTCGATATCCGCGACGCGGGTGATCCTGTCGCCTGCGCCCGCGCCTACTGCGCCGCAGGCGCCGATGAGCTCGCCATGCTGGATATCACCGCGACGGTCGAGGGACGCGCCACGCTGTTGGAGGTAGTGCGGCGCGTGGCCGACGCCGTGACCGTGCCCTTTACGGTGGGCGGTGGCATCTCCGACGTGAAGACCGCCGAGGCGGTGCTCGCGGCCGGCGCCGACAAGGTGTCGATCAGCAGCGCGGCGTTCCGTAAGCCGGAACTGGTGCCCGAGCTGATCCGCACGTTCGGTGCCGAGAAAGTGACGGTGGCGATCGATGTGGACCGTAACGCGGCGGTGCCGTCTGGATACGAGGTCTATATCGACGGCGGCCGCACCGCGACCGGTGCGGACGCCGTGGAGTGGGCCAAGCGCGTGGACGGTTTCGGCGTGCCGGTGATCCTGCCTACCAGTAAGGCCGGCGACGGCGCGCGCACCGGGTATGACCTGCCGGTGATCCACGCGATCAAGCAGGCGGTCTCGGCCGAGGTCGTGGCCTCCGGCGGTGCGGGCACGCTCGAGCATTTTTATGATGCGGTCCAGGCGGGCGCCACGATTCTGCTGGCCGCCTCGATCTTCCACTTCGGGGTGATCGGCATCGGCGAGCTAAAGGGTTATCTGAGCGGACGCGGCGTGACGGTCCTGTAAGATGAGATGGTGGCTGTACCATACGTTGTTTGCCGTGGCCTATGTCGTGATGTTGCCGCACTTCCTGCTGCGCATGAAAAAGCGCGGCGGATACCGCAACCGCATGGGGGACCGGTTCGGACGCTATCCGGCCGACATCCTTGCACAGTTACGGCAGATGGAGGGCGCGGTCTGGATCCATGCGGTCAGTGTGGGAGAAGTCTACGTGGCGGGCCAGGTGATGCGGGCCATGCGGGCGCGCGAGCCTGACCTGCGTTTCGTGTTCAGCACCACCAGCTCGACCGGATGGCGTGAGGCCGAGAAGCAAGTGAGCCCTGCGGATCTGCTCGTGTACAATCCGCTGGATTTCCCGCTCTGCGTGAACCGGGCTCTGGCTGCGATCCGGCCGCGCGCACTGGTTCTGACGGAGTCCGAGATCTGGCCTACGCTGATCCGCGCCTGCCACCGGCGGGGTGTGCCGCTTTTTCTGGTGAATGCACGGGTCTCGGACCGTTCGGCGCCGGGATACCGCCGCCTGCGCCTTTGGTTTGGCCCGGTCCTGCGGATGTTTACAACGATTCTGGCGCAGTCCGAGACCGACAAGAGACGTCTTGTGGACGCTGGGGCGACGCCGGAGCGTATCGAAGTGACCGGCAGCTTCAAATTCGATGTGGCGATCCGGAATCCTGACAAAGAGCGTGAGATTGCCGCGTTTCTGGCGCGCGTGGATTGCGGGCCGGAGCGCACCGTGTTGCTGGGCGGCTCGACATGGCCCGGTGAAGATGCGGCGTTGATCCGGATTTACAGACGGCTTCGGCCGCGTTATCCGGATCTGCGTCTGGTGCTGGTGCCGCGCCATTTTGAAAAAGCCGATGCCGTGCAGGCCGAGATCGAACGGGCGGGATTTTCGTGCGTGCGGAAATCGAAAGAAGTGCCGCGTGATTCAACCGACAACGCTTCTTCCCCATCGATCATTCTTGCTGACACGACAGGTGAACTGATGGGCTTTTATGGGAACGCGCACATCGTTTTTGTAGGCAAGAGTCTGTATGAGCATGGGGCGCAGAACATGATCGAGCCTTGCCTGTGCGGTGCGGCGACATTGGTTGGCCCGTATACCGAGAACTTCCGTCCGGTGATGTCCGACCTGCTCTCGGCGGATGCATTGGTGCAGGTATCCGATGAAGCGGCACTCGATCGCGAGATCGAGCGGCTGGTCGGCGATGCCGAGGCGCGCCGTGCTTTGGGGGCCCGCGGCACAGAGGCCGTGCTACGGCGCAAAGGGGTCGTTGACCGTAGCGCGGAGGCACTCCTGGGCGCGATTCAACGCGTTGCAACGCGCCCAGGAGGAGGAGTTAGGAATTAGGATTTAGGAGTTGTTTTGCCCCCAAGGGCCCTGTTTTTTGGGAGTCCTTAATTCCTAATTCCTAAATTTACCGGTATTCATTTTCTTAACGGCTCTTCTTTGCTAAACTTTGCCTTATGTCAGACATCATTCTTCATCCCAATCGAGATTTTTCTGTGGTTCGTCGCCATCCGTGGATTTTTTCCGGCGCCGTGTCGCGTGTCGATGGCACGCCCGAACCCGGCGAGAGCGTGCGGGTCTTTTCCGCCGACGGCCGGCCGCTGGGCACGGGCGCGTTTTCGCCCGAGTCGCAGATCCGCGTGCGCATGTGGTCGTTCGATCCTGCGGTCGCGGTGGATGAGGCGTTTATAAGCGACCGCATCGCGCGCGCCGTGGGCGCGCGAGCGGTGTTTCTGGGCGACGGAGCCACGAATGCGTTTCGGCTGGTCAATGCGGAGGCCGACGGCGTTCCGGGACTGGTCGCCGACCGGTACGGGGACTGGATCGTCTGTCAGTTCACGACCGTAGGGGCCGAGCGATGGAAAGAGGTGATCGTGGCCGCACTCCAGCGGTATTTCCCTTGCCGTGGCATTTATGAACGCTCGGATGTGGAGGCGCGCGCGCACGAGGGGTTGCCGCAAACATCCGGCGTGTTGGCCGGCGAGCCGCCGCCCGAGCGGATCGAGATTTTCGAGAACGGCTGCCGCTATCAGGTGGACGTGCGGTCTGGACACAAGACCGGTTTTTATCTGGATCAACGCGACAACCGTGAGCGTATCAAGCGGTACGCGAACGGGTGTAACGTGCTTAACGCCTTTTCCTACACGGGCGGATTCGGGATCGCGGCGGTCGCGGCTGGCGCGGCTTCGGTCACGCATGTTGATCTTTCGGCAGAGGCGCTGGCACTTGCCAAATCCAACACCGCGCTCAACACGTGCCACGTCGAGGAGTCGTCTTTCATTCAAGGCAATGTGTTCGAGGTGTTGCGGTCGTTCCGCGACCAGGGACGCAGTTTCGACCTGGTGGTGCTGGATCCCCCGAAATTCGCGGAGTCCAAAGGGAGCCTGATGAAAGCGTCGCGCGGCTACAAGGACATCAATCTGTTGGGCATCAAGCTGCTGCGTCCCGGCGGCGTTCTGGCAACCTTCTCGTGCTCCGGGCTGATGACGCCGGAACTTTTTCATAAAGTCGTTGCCGATGCGGCGGTGGATGCAAAACGCGATATCCAGGTGATCGCACGGTTACAGCAGGCGGAAGACCATCCGGAGGGGCTCTGCTTCCCGGAAGGTCTCTACCTCAAGGGACTTCTCTGTCGCGCGTGGTAAAGGAGGGGGGGGGATGAATGACGTTGACGTTGGTGATACCGGTTTACAAGGAGCACCTCCGGCTCGAGCATTCGATCCGTCAGATCGTCGCGTTCATGTCAGAGGAAGAGGCGCAGGGGGTTGAGGTCGATGTGGTGTTTGTGGATGACGGCTCACCCGACGCGAGCGCGATGGTCATCAACACCCTGATTGCCGATCGCGAGGATCCCCGCATGCGCCTGTTGCGTTATGAAGTGAATCGGGGGAAGGGCTTTGCGGTCCGCACCGGGATTCTGGCGGCTGGCGGAGAATGGATCTTGATGTCGGATGCGGACCTTTCGACACCGCTTCAGGATTGGCGCAAGCTTAAGGCGGCACTGGATGCGGGGGCGGATATCGCCTGCGGTTCGCGCGCCGTGCGCGGTTCCCGTATCGGCAAGCCGCCGCCGATCCATCGGCGCGTGCTGAGCCGCATTTTCAATCTGCTGGTTCATCTGGCGGGGGTCCATGGTTTCAGGGACACGCAGTGCGGCTTTAAGCTCTTCCGGGCGGAACCGGCCAAAATTCTTTTTGAGCGGCTGCGCACACGGCGTTTTGCGTTCGATGTCGAACTGATCGCCATGGCGCGCGACTTGGGATACCGTGTGGTGGAGGTGCCGGTTCGCTGGGATTACAGCGGACACTCAACGGTGAAGGTGTTTTCGAGCGGCGGCCGGATGCTGGTGGATCTCATGATCTTGGCCATGCGGCGGTGCCTGTTCGGACGAAGCGCCTGAGCCTTGTCGGAATAACCGTGACCGTTTTTTGCCAAGATTACAGGATTAATCATGGAAATCCTGTAATCTTGGCTTAGGATTCCATTGTGCGAAAAGCCACACAATTTCTCACGCATCCTTCCTAATCCTCCTTCGAATGCGCCTTACGATAATCGCGCATCGGGCAACCGAAGCGGGCCTTGAAGAGGCGCCGCAAGTGGACGTCGGTGCTGTACCCGCAACGGGTGCAGATTTCTGTGAGCGGCAGATCAGTCTCGCGGAGCAGGCGTTCGACGCGCTCAAGCCGGACGTTTTGGATCTCGTCCAGCAACGAGTGGCCGTAGGCGGTCTGGAAACGGATCTCCGCCAAGCGCCGCGAGACGTTGAGGTGTTTGACGATATTCGGAACGCCGATGCCGACGCAGGCGTTGACGCGGATAAACTCCCTGGCTTTCTTGGCGACCGGGTCGTCGGACAGCGAACAGGTCCGCGTGGAGTCGCGCGTGATGATTTCCTTGACGCCGTAAAGGAAAACCTCGCGTTTGCGGGTCTCGCGGCGCATCAGGCGGTCCAGCATGCTGGCGGCCATGAAGCCGCAGAGTTCGGTATCACGGCGGATGCTGGACAGCGTGGGCACGGAACCATTGCAGATCAGTTCGTCGTTGTCGATCCCGAGCACGGCTATGTCCTGCGGCACGCGGATACCGTGGGCTTCGCACAGTTCAAGCACTTGACAGGCGCGGGTGTCCATGGCCGCCAGCAGCGCGACGGGTTTAGGTAGGCTCAACAGCCATTCGGCAAGCGCATGGCCATCATCAGTGCCGGGAATCGATTGACCGGGGACAGGATAGATGGCACAGGCATATCCAGCCTTTTCGATCCGATTGCGGAAACTCTCGCCACGGTGGATCGACCAGTTGCGGTTCAGCATATCACCGACGTACGCAAAGGCGGTGTATCCGAGTTTAAGGAAGTACTCGGCGCCCGCTTTCCCGATTTGGTCAGAGTCATCACACGTACAGGACAACCGCGCGAATCGAGGGCGTAATCGCAGGGTCTCATCCAGCGGATCCATCAAGACGGTCGGACGTCTTGCCCGTTTCAGCACATCCGCAAGCTCCAGCATCATCTGCCCGATGATGAGGCCGTCGTAACCTCGCAGATCATTAAGGCTTCTTGGTCGCTGTTCGCCAGAACGGCCATGGACGAGGTGAATGTTCCACGGCCCGTAGAGGTGGGCGTAATTGAAAATGCCCAGCAGCTTGTCGCGGCCCGGCTGCACGCTCGTCTCTTGGATGACCATGACACGCGGGGTGTGGCGAAGCACTTTGACCATGAAAGTAAGATAGCAGACGTCTCAAAGCCTGTAAACAGATTGCGCAAAAGGTTCGGTATTTTTTACGCATATGGCTATGGTATGTTGAGCGTGAAAGTCTTACCTTCAACATCGTCGGGTTGAAGTAGGTGTCGCGCTGTATGCGTGTAATGCGGGGAAGAGACTAGGGCCCTAAATGAGCGAAAGATGGGGAACAAATGAAAGAATCGACTTTCCAAGTGTTGCTGTTTCTGTCGCTCGTGTCAGCCTGCGCGTTGTCCAGGCGGGAGACTGCAAAGGCAACGACGTTTGCGCCGGAAATCATTACGGTTGAGCAGGGGGCGATTCAGAGATCCGTCCGGCGTGGGACGCCTTCGAGACCCAGGAGGGCGTGTATCATTTCGAAAAGATGGACAAGCTTTTCGAATACGGCCAGATTGTTGATCCAGACGGCATTTCTCCGAACATGGCCTTGAGTATCAAGGGCAGGACGGCGAATGGATCGTATTTGTTGGATGAAGCAGGTAAATGATGAAATGCGAGGCTATTCTGATGAAACACATAGAACAGGTGTTTCTCATGGGCGTTTTTTGTTTGGGTACGGCACTGGTCCATGCCGGGGTGACCGTTAAGGAGACAACGATCACGTTACCGACGTATGCGCCGGGTGGGTACGACAAAACGCCGGTGTTTTATACCGGCCGCGTCTATCAAGGCGCGCAGGGGCGCGTGTATCCGTATCCGATGCAGGACGTGCTGCACGACGTGAAGAAGGATGAGACCTACAAGCACCTCACGCTGGAGAACGATTGGTTGCAGATGGGCCTCTTGCCTGAACATGGCGGCCACTTGCTGAACTTGACGGACAAGCAGACGGGTTTCGAGACCTTCTATCGGCAGCATGTTGTGAAGCCCGCGCTGATCGGTATGCTGGGGGCATGGATTTCCGGCGGCGTGGAATGGAACTTTCCGCACCACCATCGTGCCACGTCCTCGATGCCGATCGACTGGAAACTCGGCTCCAACAAGGACGGCTCCAAGACGATCTGGATCGGCGAGACCGAGTTCCGCCGCCGCCTCAAATGGACGATCGGCCTTTCGCTGCTGCCGGACCGCGCCGTTTTGCAGGCCGAGAACATTTTCATGAACCGGAGCCCCTATATCGAGTCCATGCTCTACTGGGCGAACGTGTCGGTACATTGCGGCGATGATTACCAGGTGCTGTTTCCGCCATCTTGTCATCTCGCTTGCGACCACCACAAGAACTTCTGGACCTCCTACCCGATCGGCCCGAAAGTGGTGGATCATGCGTGGCTCCCGTCGCAACGATCCAAGTATGCCGACGACGTCGAGGGGCTGATCGATTTATCCTGGTGGAAGAACTTCACCGCCGAATCACGTTCCATTTTTGCGATGGATCCGGAGAACGCCTGGCTGGCTGGGTATGACCACAAGAAGAATGCCGGCACGGCGCATGTCTCGAACCGCCACATCACGGTGGGTAAGAAGTTCTTCCTCTGGGGCAACTTCCCCGAGGCGCATGTCTGGGACACTGTGCTTACGGACAAGGACGGGCCCTACCTTGAGCTGATGGTGGGGTGTTGGAGTGGCAACCAGCCGGACTACAGTTGGATCGACCCGTATGAGACACGTACGGTCAAGCAGTACTGGTTTCCTGTGAAAGGAATCGGCGGCGTGAAGAATGTCACGATTGATGGGGCTGTGAACCTCGAGCGGATGGAAAAAAGGGAAGAGGTCCTGCTCGGGTTCCATTCCACACGCATCCTGAAGGGCTGCACCGTGGAACTGTTCGAGAACGGCAAGCCCGTCTTTACGGAAACGGAAATCGCGATTGATCCGGACACGCCTTGGTGCAAAACGCTCAAGGTGTCCGCGGACGTCAAAGACCAGGCGCTGACCGGTCGCCTGCTTGACCGGTACGGCAAGGTCATTCTTGCCTACACGCCTGTGCCGGATGATCCGAACGACCCGTTGCCGCCCAAAGTGGAGAACCCAAGGCCGCCGGCGGAATACACGAGCGCTGAAGAGCTTTATCTGACGGGCCTGCGGCTCGACCAGTTTCACAATGGCCTGATTGATCCGGTGCCGTATTACGAACAGGCTCTCAAGCTGGATCCCTCCTGTTCGGCGGCGAATGTGGCTTTGGGAATTCGCCTTGCCAAGAACGGCGAGTTCACATCGGCCGAAAAGCATCTGCGTGCGGCTGTTGCGCGTGTGACCCGCAACTACACCCGCGCCAAAGATGCCGAGCCCGAGTACATGCTGGCGCTGGTGCTTGAGGAGCAGGCTCGCCTTGCTGCCGACCCGATCGAGGCGGCCGCCAAGCTGAAAGAGGCTGAAGACCTGTTCTGGCGCGTCACCTGGCGCGCGACGCTTGCCCGTCCGGCGTACGTTGAACTCGCCCGGCTCGCCTGCCTGAAAGGCGATTGGCAAGAGGCCCTTGCCCGCGTGGACAATGCGCTTGACCGCGACGCGAAGTCGGCGAAAAGCCATGTTCTCAAGGCGTACATTCTCCGTAAACTTGGCCAGGCGAGCCCCGCTTCTGATTCTCTCCGTGCGGCGGTCGCCTGTGACGCGCTTGATTCCTGGGGTGTCGTTGAACTGGCGTTCCTCAAGAAGGGCGGCAAGGATGCCGTGTCGGACGCGGGAAAGAACCGCGGCATCAAGGCGCAGCAACTGCTTGAAACCGTGTGCGACTATTGGGGCATCGGCGCCTGGGACGAAGTGGCCGAACTGTGCAGGCAGGCGGACGCGATCGCCGCCGCCGAGCAACCTTACGCGACGGAGGGCGAGGTTCTGCTGAAGGACACCGTGGCCGCGTGCGCGTCGCACAAGAGTCCGCTTTTCGCTTACTTCGCCGGCCATGCCGCCGCGATGAAAGGCGATCTGAATGGGGCGAAGATGTGTTATGCAGCGGCGGCCGCGCAGTCCACGGCCTACTGTTTCCCCAATCGGACCGAGGAGTATGCGGTCTTGAAACATGCGGCGACACTCTGTCCCGAGTTCGCCAACACCTGGTATTACCTCGGCAATGTACTGTGGAACCGGGATCAGAAAGAGGAAGCGCTCGCCTGTTGGAAGAAGGCAGTGGCGCAGCATGCGCAGCACGCCCTCGCGCTCCGCAATCTCGGTTTCGGCCTGGCGCATCCCGGCACTTATTTCACCAACACAGGTGTGCCCTCAGGCGTCCCGTCACGTGAAGCGTACGACTGCTACTTGCGCGCGCTTGCGGCGGATCCCAGCAACTTCCGCGCCCTTGAGGAAATGGACAAACTTGCCGAGAAACTGGGTATCAGCACGGCGGAGCGGCTCGCCACGATGCAGACGTACCGTGCGACGGCGGAGAAGTATGACGCCTGCATCCTGCGCATGGCGTACCTCTTCAATGAGGCTGGGAATTACGACGAGTCGCTCAAGATCCTGACCTCGCGCCGCTTCCACGTGTGGGAGGGAGGCGAGGGACTTCTCATACCGTTCGTGGATGCGCTGTTGTTGCGTGGCCTGAACAAGATGGCGGCAAAGGATTTCGGTGCCGCGCAGAAGGACTTTGAGACGGCCCTCACGTATCCGGAAAACCTGCAGGCTGGCCGTCCGGGCGATGCCGGCATGGAGCCGAAAGTGCGTTACTATCTGGCGCAGTGTCGCAAGGCGCAGGGCGACAACGCCGGTTACAAGGCCGAACTCGATAACGCGCTCAAGGGGTGGGTCAAGCCGGGCGAGATGAACTACTATCGTTTCCTGGCATTGACCGAGTTGGGGCGGACAGGTGAGACGGCGGCGCAGCTTGAGGAACTCAAGAAAGGCATCGCCGCGCTGGAGAAGCCGCAGCCGCAGGTGATTGACGCATACGCCAAGTTCGGCGGCGCGAACACGCCGGCCGAGCGGAGGGCGTACCGCGCGGCCGAGGCGCTCTATCTGCGCGGCCTGATTATCAAGGCTGAAGGCAAAGCGAACGAAGCAAGAACATTGTTCAGTCAGGTGTTAAAAGAGCGTCCCACGATGATTTGGGTGAAGGCGATGCTGGAAAAGCCCTGAAATGTAATGGATGATGAAGAATGTGAACCCGTAAACTCACGTGCAATAGGAACAGAGGAGACAATACGATGAGTAACATGAGGTGGATTGCGTTGGCGGCTGTGGTGGCGGCGAAGATCTCATCGGCTTGGGCGGTGTCGTCCGATCCCGTATTGGTAGACGCGACATCGGGCTCTAAACATTGGGAGACCGTTTTCACTAATTCACTTCAACTTTGGTGGACTTGGCCAACGGACGCTGTTCAAGCGGAACTGACAATCATGGGAATGACCGGGACACTGACAACGAATTTCATCCAGAACGTTTCAGATTACGTTTGGTGTGCATTCGGAACGGATGTTCCATCGTCAGAAGACGTTTACGATCTTACGCTGGATTTTTTCAACAACGGGGATGTTCTCATTGAGGCTTGGACCGGTCGATTGGTTGTTGTGGCGGGTGCGTTTAATGGCACGGCGGTGGATGCTGTAGAAGCGAGCCGGGAATGGCAAAGAGTCAATGCGACGGCGGTTGTTCCTTACGACGCGGCGTGGACGACTACGTCGAATGCGGTGTGCCCCCAGATCCTGATCGCCAAGGACGACGGTACCGTGCAGACAAACGTGTTCGGAAACGTATCGGGGTACCACGGCTGGAGGCTCAAAGGCTGCGGATGGGGATACGGGACGTTTGATTTGACGCTGAGCTTTGCGAATGTTACCAACGTCTGGACTGCCGAGGTGAAGCGTCTACAGGACGGAACGGCAGTCAACATAAGATAAGAACCTGGATTTTGGAGGTTCACGTTGGTTTATTGGATCAAAACGATTTCATGGATGAAAGGACTATTGATAATGAAACAGACAATGGCAAAGAAAACGGTTATGGCAATGTTTGTTGTGGGCTTTGCAGTTATTTCGCTGGCTGATCCGACGATCAGCGATGTGGTGGTACGGCAGCGCTGGCCGTGGAGTCGGTTGGTTGACATAGACTATGTGTTGACAGACGAAGTTGGATCACTAACAGATGTGACAATAAAAGGGTACGACGGTCAGACCGCCTTGGATCTTCCGTTGAATTCGTTCTCAGGAGATCTTTACAACGTGGCTCCCGGATTCAGGAAAATTGTGTTTAACCCGTTGAAAACAAGTTACACCAACGAGCCGATGACCCAGTTTAGAGTAGAAATCGTAGCAAGGACGCCTCTCTACATGGTTGTAGACCTGACCAAGGCCAAAGGGCAAGAAGGTCAAATTGAGT
>DAOTKE010000066.1:0-17954 GCA_035449085.1 Kiritimatiellia bacterium
GTACGCCATGCGATCCCTCACCGCACAAAAACCGTTCAAATAAAAACGCCCTGCGGGGCCATCGGCAGGCGGGTGATTCTTGTATCCCAACGTTCACACTTTTGTTAGAATGCAGCATCTTTGTGTTCTCTGTTCTTTGTGGGTCATGACCACAGCAGGCTGATGGGAGGGCGCGCATGCTGTCACGGGTTTATTCGGGGGCGGTCTACGGGGTCAACGCCTATGCCGTGGAGATCGAGGTCAATGCGGCCAGCGGCGAGCCGCAGTTCGTGATCGTGGGGCTGCCGGACGCCGCCGTGCGCGAGAGCAAGGACCGGGTCTGGACCGCCATCCACAACGCCGGCTTCCGGCCGAACCCCGGCCGCAACACGATCAACCTCGCGCCGGCGGACATCAAGAAGGAGGGGCCGGTCTACGATCTGCCGATCGCGGTGGGTCTGATCGCGGCCACGGGCCAGGCCGAGATGCCGGAGCTGGAACAGTACGCGCTGATCGGTGAGCTGGCGCTGAGCGGCGAGGTACGCCGCGTGCGCGGTGTGCTGCCGGTGACCCTAGAGATGCGCCGCCAGGGTAAGCGCGGTGTTCTCGTACCGGTGGATAACGCCGAAGAGGCTGCGGTGGCCGATGGCATCGATGTCTTCCCGGTGTGCCATCTGCGCGAGGCGGTCGACTTCCTGTCGGGCACGCTCAAGCTGACGCCGTTCCGCGTGGATCTTGCCGAGCTCGTGGCGCGCGAGCGACGGCACACCGAGGATTTCGCGGACGTCAAAGGGCAGGAGACCGCCAAGCGCGCGATCGAGGTGGCGGTCAGCGGCGGTCACAACATTTTGATGATCGGCTCTCCCGGCGCCGGCAAGACGATGCTCGCACGGCGCATCGCCTCGATTCTGCCGGAGATGACCTTGGAAGAGGCGCTGGAGGCGACGCGCATCCACAGCGTGGCGGGCACCCTCAAGAGCCATCAGGCGCTGGTGCTGCACCGGCCCTTCCGTGCGCCGCACCACACCATTTCGGATGCCGGGCTGCTGGGCGGGGGCACACATCCGCTGCCGGGCGAGGTAAGCCTTGCGCACCGCGGGGTGCTGTTTCTCGACGAATTGCCGGAGTTCCACCGCAACGTGCTGGAGGTCCTGCGCCAACCGCTGGAAGACGGTCACGTCACGGTCGCGCGCGCTGCGGCCACGCTTGATTTCCCTTCGCGGTTCATTCTGGTCGCGGCGATGAATCCTTGTCCGTGCGGTTATGCGGGCGATCCCAAGCGCGAGTGCCGCTGCAGCTCGCAGAAAATCCAGGCCTACCGCAACAAGATCTCCGGGCCGCTGCTCGATCGTATCGACATCCACATCGAGGTTCCACCCGTGCGTTATCAGGACCTCAGTTCGTTGGCGCGTGGCGAAGCCTCCGAGACCATACGGGCGCGCGTGGCGGCTTGCCGCGCGGTGCAGCACGAGCGTTTCGCGCGTACGCCGCACGCCGCCTGCAACGCCGCGATGACGACGCGTGACGTCCAGCGCTTCTGCCAGCTCGACCGCGACGCCGCCGACCTGTTGAAGATGGCGATGAGTGAACTCAACTTCAGCGCGCGCGCCTACGACCGGATTGTCAAAGTGGCGCGCACGATCGCCGACATGGCCGGTGCCGCGTCGATTGGTGCCGCCCATATTTCCGAGGCGATCCAATACCGCTCGCTCGACCGGCTGATGTGGGTGTGACAAAGGGGAAAGGATATCTGACCTTATTCTCCCCTCTTCTCCCTTTCCCGGGGCCCTGCCTTGTCTCGGGGGGGGGAATGTGGCAGAATTGCCCGCCATCGTGAACGAAACGGTTTTTCTCCAGCTTTGCGAACATCTCGCTGACCACCTTTGGCTGCAAGGCCTGCTCGTGGCGGCCGGCACCTGTTTTCTGGAGGATGCCGGCCGATGCGGCGTGGGCCTGCTGGTGGCGGCTGGCCACATGGGGGCGTGGGTGGCGCTGATCGGCATGTTTTTCGGGGGCATCTCCGGCGACCTAGGCCTCTATCTGATAGGACGTTACGCCACAACGTTCCTGCTCAAACGCCGCTGGATGGATGCCGCCCGACTCACGCGGATGGAGGAAGTTTTCGCCCATCACGCGGTTAAGGCCGTGCTGCTCCCGCGTTTTCTGCCGGGGGCCCGCACGGTGGCCTACAGCGTGGCCGGGGTGGTGCGCTACCCGCTCCCGCGCTTTCTGGCTCTGCTCAGCGTGGCCTCGCTCGTACAGGCCCTGCTTTTTCTGTGGCTGGGCGCCTTCATCGGCGACCACATCCTGCCCTATCTCCGGCAGCCGCGCCTGCGCGTGGCCCTGATCGCGGCGGTCGTGCTGGCCTGCCTGGCTGTGCACCGGATGCTCGCGCGGCGGCGCGCCCGGGCCCTTGCCAGCCGGGCGGAAAGGGCATCGCCGGCTGCACCGGTAGTCCCGGGCGAACCGGCAGAGCCGGCAGGCCCGCAACCCCCGGCACGGCCGTAACTGCCGGCACGGCCGGGGTTGGCCGGGATCGGCTCACTGCCGCGCGGCGAGCGCCGTGAAGGCGCGGGTGTAGAGCGCGCCGCCGATCGGCTCCCACGGGTCGGGCGCATTGGCCTGAAGCCGACGGCGCATGTCCTGACGCACGGCCTCGGCGCGGGCGATCTCGCCGGCCGATTCAAAGGCCATGACCATGGCATAGTCGCGATAGCAGTCGGCCCCGCCGTCCGCCGCCCTCAGACCGGCCACGAGACGGCGTCCCAGCGCCGGGAGCCCGTCAAAAGGCTTGCCGGAGGTCATCAGCGTGTGGGCCGCCAGGGCCGCAAGCCCCTCCGAACGACCGGGCGCCCCCGGATGGTAGGAGACCCCGCCCTCATCGCGCGCGGCGCTCCTGAGCCAACGCAGCCCTTTGCGCAGCGGGACGTTCGCCTGCGCGACCCCCCGCGCGGCGGCGGCGGACAGCGCCCGGACCTGCCAGGCGGTGACAGCGGCGTTTCCCGCAGAGTCGGGTTCGTAGTCCCAGCCGCCCTCGGGGCTTTGGCCGGCACTGCTGTACGCCACGGCACGCTCGAGCGCGGCGGCGGCGGGGCCGTCCTGCGGGGCCAGCGCGGCCAGCGCGCAGGTGGCGAGCACCTGATTGTAGGCACGGACGCGCCCCTCGCCGCCGAACGCGCCGTCGGGCGTCTGGAGCGCGGCCAGCGCGTCGCAGGCGCGCCGTACGCCATCGTGAAAGCGGGCGGAAGGATCGTGCGCCAGGGCGAGCGCGGCCAGGGCGGTCAGGGCAGGACGGTAGGCCGGATCGCCACCGTGGCGCGCCGGTAGCCAGGAGCCGTCCGCCTCCTGGCGGGCGGCGAGCCAGGCGACCGGGTCGTCGTCGATGGACACCGGTGCGGCCTGACGGTTGAAGAGGGTGACCGCGACCAGCAGGCCGGCGGCAGCGGCAACCCAGCGCCAGAGGCGAGGGGGGGGGGTTCCTGGATCCTGGGTCCCGGGCCCCGGGTTGGGGGTACGGGTTGGGCGTTGAGCGCTGAGCGTTGGGTGATGGGTGCGCTCGGCGGCGACGGCCGCCAGGATGCGGGCGGTGAGCAGGGGGGAGGGCTCACGCTGGGGCAGGGACCGCAGGTGCGCGACCAGCGTGCGGAAAGCGGTGGCCTCGGCGTCGGGCAGTTCGCTCAGATGGGCATACAGGTTCATGGCTTGTCTCCTCTCTCTTCCCCCAGCAGCGCGCGCAGCTTGGCGAGCGCGTTGAACATCCGCGACTTCACGGTGCCGACCGGGATCCCCAAGATCGCGGCCACCTCGGCATAGGGCAGCCCCTGGTAAACCGCCAGCTCGACGACCTGACGCAGGCCTTCGGGCAGAGCCGCCAAGGCGCGCGCGAGATCGAGATCGCCCGCCACGCCCGCGCTGGAGTCAGCCGGGGCGGCAAACTCCTCGTACGGTTCGGCGGCCAGGCTCTCGGCCAACCGCTGGCGGCGCTGGCGGCGCCGAAGCTCATCGATCCACACCTGCCGGGCCAGCAGGAAGAGGAAGGTCGTGAACTTCGCGGTCGCCTGGTAACGCTGCCGATAGCGGTAGAGCCGCAGGAAGGTCTGCTGCACCAAGTCTTCGCTGTCATATTGAACGCCGGAGCGGGCAAAAAAGTTCAGCAGGGATCTCTGATGGCGGCTCACCAGCAGGGCAAAGGCGGCCTCGTCATCCTGGTCGCACACGCGCAACATGAGGTCAGCGTCGTCCATCTGCTCGATCGGCGCACCTTCCATCGGCGGGGTCACTCCATTTCACGCTTCCGGGGGGGCGCCTGATTCGGTGCCCCCTGCGCAGGCGTGGTGATACGGTGGAGGAACGGGGCGAGTTCTTTGACGGCCAGCGATTGATCCTTCAGGCGGTTGCGATCGGCCTCGCTCGGACTGAGCAGGCCGAGGGCGCAGAGCGCGGCGATGGCGACAAAGGCTTTGACGCCGCCGATGATCCCGCCCAGCAGCGCGTCGAAGGGCTGCCGCACAACCAGTTGCAACGCCTCCTTCAGCAGACGGCCGATCAGCAGCCAGACCGAAAAGCAGGCCACGAGAACCAACAGGAAAGTGATCAGCCGCGCGGCGTAGGGGCTGGCGGCGAGTAGCTGGGCGGCCTGCACGGTGCGCTCGACCGGCGCAAAACCGAAGTAACCGACCACAGCGGCGGACAGCAGGCCCACTAACCCACTGATTTCACCGGAACAACCGCGCAGGAAACCCCGGATCACCAGCCAGGCGACAGCACTAAACGCCAGATAATCCAGTAGACTCATCTGGGCCACAAAGGCAGGCATAGGCGGCTCCTGACTTGCCGATAAGTTGAGCGTTGAAAGTTGAGCGGTGGAAGTTAGCCTATCGATCATTCACGGATCCGCTGCGCGGTGGGCCTATTTCGGCAGCGCGTTGACCCACTTTTCGTAGGCGGCTCGCCCCTTGTCTTCGGCGGACAACAGGGAGAGGTAGAACTGGCCGTACTCGCGCGCCTCCGCGTAACGCCCCTGGGCGTAGCGAATGCGGGCCATGAGGTCAGCGCTCTCAGGCGTAAAGGGAGAACGCGCGATAGCGAGGTCGAGGATGCGTTCGGCCTCGTCGTAACGCTTGAGCTGCACCGCCAGGGCGGCGGCCTGAAGCTGACTGTCCTGGTGGGCGGGGTTGATCGCAGCGGCACGCTTGAAGGCTTCCAGCGCTTCGGCCGGCTGTTTCAGGTCGCGATAGAGTTTACCTAGACCAAAGGCGGCGTTAAAGGCCAGCGGGTCGGCGGCCAGCGCCTCACGGTAACACTTCAGCGCCTTGGGGAACTGGCGCGCGATCTGGGCGTCGATCCCTTCGTGCAGGCGGCGGGCGGCGAGGTCGGGGTCGCGGCGCAGGGCATCGAGTTCTTCGGCCTTGGCACGATCCACCGCGACGCGCAGACGGGAGATCTGTTTGCGCGCCTTTTCCTGATAGGGGCTGGCAGGGTCGGCAAGACGCACAAAGAGCTCGAACTGATCCAGCGCCTCTTCGCGCAGCGAGTAGGTGCTCAGGTAGAGGGCGCCGAGATTGTAGTAGGCGGGCGCATAACGCCGGCTGACCCGCTGGGCACGCAGGAGGCAGAGGCGTGCCTGGTCATTATGGCCGAGCGCGGCTTCGGTCAGCGCCAGACCGGTGAGGATGCTGGCGCGCGACTCATCGCTGGCGGTCTCAGCCTCCAGTGCCTCTCGAAAGAAGACCCGAGCCCTGGGCAGTTGGTTGGTGTAATAGGCTAGCTGGGCGAGTCCGGCAAGGGTTTCGCCGTGTTTCGGGTTCAGATTGAATGCGGCCTGAAAGGCGACGGCGGCGGGATCCAGCTCTCCATTCAACAGGTGGGCGCAGCCGAGATGGTAGTAAAGATCCGGCGAGTCAGTGATACGCTTCGAAGCCTCCGTCAGGCAGGTGATCGCTTCGGGATAGTTTTTCTCTCCGAAGGCCGCCATGCCGCGGCGCAGTGCGCTTTGTCCAGAGTCTGAACCGCAACCGGACGCCAGCAGGACGCACACGGCGCACACGCAAGTAATCTGAATGCGAATCATGGCTGGCTAACACCTCTGAGCCCCCGCGCCAGCCCCCCGGCCGGACCTTCAGGAGAACCATTAAATACCCGTCATCATACCGCAGCTCTGCCGTGGCCGCAACACCGGAAAACACAATCAGAAAATCCAATAACGGTCTGCATGCAGGAAAAGATAGGGGGGGATGCCCAGCGCCTCGACGCGGAAATCCTCGAATCCGCCGGCCGCCGGCCGTTCGAGCGTGATCTGCCAGAGGCCGCCCGCCGCACCCTCGCCGCCGGTCGCGGTGTAGCGCTCGGGCAGCGTGATCGCATCGCGGCTCCAAACCACACGGCCGGACGGGTCGCGCACCGTCGCCTTGACACTTTCGCTCTCGCCTTCGCCGCTCACGCCAAAAGCGAAGACGCCGGTTCCCTGGGGCACTGCCGCGTAGAGGCTGCCGGTGCTGGCGATCAGGCTGATCGCCTTCTTGGAAGTCTCAAACGCGACCGGCACGTTGGCCTCAATCAGGGCGAAGGCATTCGCGCCGACGTTGACCTCCACCGTGTAGAAGCCGGTGGCCGGCGGCGTGACGCGCACTTCCACGCGTTCGCGAAAGGCGGGTAGGGGAACGGACTTGAGTACACGACCGTCGGCACCGCGCACGATCAGCGGTTTCGCCTGGGGCGCGTAACGGCCGACCTGTGTCTGCATCCCGGCGAGCACCACCTCCTCGCCGGACTGCGCATAAAACAGATAGGCGCCTTCGCGCCGCAAACGCAAGGGGGTGAGGCGTTGTGCCCCCGTCACATTATTGACCACGTGTGCCGTCGCTAAATCGGGGGTCACGCGCGGAACGCGCACCGTGAAACGCGGCGGGAAGGTCTGCAAGATCCAGGCCGGCGTGAGCGCGATCCGCTGCTCCGCCGCGCCGGGCTGACGCAGCGTAACCGTTCCGCTCAGGTCGGTGAGCGGCTCGTACTCCGCGCCACTCTGACAACGGATCCACGGCCGCACGCCGGGCTGCCCGATGATCAGGTCTGTGAAGCGGATGCCGCCGACCGGATGCGGGTCATCGTTGCGTGAAGTAAACAGCAGCTCGGAGAAGGCGTTCGTGCCGGCTGCGCAGTTGGCAACGACGCAGCGATCCAGCGTCAGCGCCATGCCGTGCGGTGGTTTGCGTCCGATCATGACCGCGTTGCGCTGCGCCTGCTCGAAGCGACACGCTTCAACCGTCATCGTTCCGCGCACAGCATCGGCCTCTGCGTTGCCGGTGATCACGCGCAACGCGATCCGGTCGCCGCGCGACCGGCAGTTCTCGAGCCGGATCGAGACCGGCTCGGAGGCGGCGTTCAGGTTCGGCAGATAGAACTCATAGCCGTCGCCCTGATTGTTCTCGGTCAGGCAATTGCGCATGACGCAGTTCTTGAGCCGTTCGCCGGCGTGGTTGGGCTCGAAATCGATGCCGGCGGCGGGCGGCGTGCCGGCCGTGTCGCGCATCACCGTATTTTCGATGAGCAGATTTTCGGCGGAAATCACACTGATCCCCTGACGGTAGTTGCGGTCGCAGATCACGTCGCGGATCAGGATGTCGCGGTTGGGCCAGGAGGCTTTGAGGCTGCCGAGGTAGATACCGTCTCCCCCGCTCTCGGCCAAGGTCAGCCCGATGATTTTGATGTTGGCGCAGCTCTTGATGGAGAGCGTGTGGCGCCATTCGGCATGTGCGTAAGGCGGGGCGTCGTAATCCGCGCGGCGCATGCGCAGCGTCGCGCCGGGGCCGCGGAGCGTCACGTTGGTGACGCCCGCGAGCGTGAGCAGCGCATCGGCCTTGCCGGTGAAGGCGCCTTTTTTGGCCAGCAGTTCGGTGCCGGGTTCGAAGACGATCTCCTGATCGCTCACGCCGGTCAGCCGGTCGGTGATCCACGGCGCGCCCATGTTGTCGATGATCAGACGCGGCACGCGCGAGTGAATCGCGGCCTGCAGCGCGGCGGTCGAATCCTGCGGGTCGAACCCCCACCATGAGGCGCGCGCCTCCTTGAGCGTGCCGTCCGCCACCCGCGCGACCTGTTCCGGATTCGCGGCGAACGAGCCCGCCGCGCAGAGTATCAGCCCGATGATGCATGTCGTTTTCATACGGGGTGCAGTCTACACTACCCCGCTCAAATCGTCCAACCCATCCGGATTCGCATCACTTGATCTTGATGAGCGTGCCCGAGACATCATACAACACGGTCAGCACGCCCGTGCCCGAGAAGTACTCGTCGTTCTTGTATGTCGCCGGGCTGCTCGTGGATCCGTAGGTGCCGACGCGCTTCATCTCGCCGCCCAGATACAGGTGGCCGACAGCCTCGTTCACGCCTGCGGCGAGCTCCACCTTCGCCCCGCCGCCGGCCGCGATGCTGAGGTCAGCGCAGTTCGCGATCGCGGAGGAGTTCCGCACCGTCAGGGTTCCCGCCTCGACCACCACGTTGGTGCAGGACGCGCCGAGCGAGCCTGCGTCGCCGTCCAGCACCAGCTTGCCGCCGGCCACCGTCACCGTGCCCGATAATTCGTTCGCTTCCTGCAGCAGAAGCTGCGAGTCCGCGGCACCGGCTTTCACCAGATGTATCGCGCCCACAAAACGTCCGGGGAACGTGCTGGTCGCGCCGGCCGCCTGGTTGACCGTCAGCGTCGAGAAGCGTGACGGGGCCGAGTTGCTGATCACGTTGTTCCGGTATGTGAGCGCCGTGCCGTTCACGAGCAGCCCGCCCACGGTCTGGTTGTACCCGGCGAGATCCCAAGTGCCGATCTGGCCGCTCGTCGAGCCGAAACGGACCTCCTTGTTTGTCGGCAGCGCGTCATCCACGCCCAGCCGCGCCGTACCGCTTTGATAGATATGCAAATAAGCCCAGTTGTTTCCCGTGGAACAGATGTTGACGATGCCCTGACTGGAGTATCCGAGCACCGTGTAGTCCCCCGTGCCCACATCCACGGTGTTGCTGACAAACAACTCCCTGTTCGGTTGCGGTTCAGAAGAGATGCTGCAGCCTGTCACGCCGTCCGCCAGAACGACGGGGCCGTTGAGCACCAGATTGCCACTGGTGGCGTTGATCCTGAACCGCTTGCCTTGGCTGGCGAGCGTGATGGTGCCGTCGACGCCCCCGGAGCCATAGAGGGCGGGGCTATAGCCGCCGTTCCCGTCGCCCGGGCCGGCAAGGACGATGTTCTCCTTGATCGTGATGGGGCCGATCGCCAACTGGCCGCCGTTCGTGGGTGACCCGGTCGCGTAGACGGCGGTGTAGCCTTCCGTCGTGCCCAGGGCGTTGCTGTGCGCGACGGACAGGACGCCGCGCATGACAAACGTGTTGCCGTTGTAGGTGTTGTCGCCAGACAGCGTCAGGGTGTTGATTCCCACCTTGTAAAGGCCCAGCGCGCCGTTCGCCGTGTCGCCGAGCACCGAGCTGTATGTGCGGCTTGAGGAGGTCGTGTCGAATCCGATGCACGCGCCGTCTAGGAAATTGCCGGTGCCGAGCATGGCCGCGACCTGGGAGTCGCCGATCACGTTGTAGACCGCGAGTCCCGCATCCCTCCAGACCTCGTAGCGGCCGGGCTCGTTCCAGCCGGGCAGTGCGCCGGTCGTGGCGATGGAGAGTGCGCCGTCCTTGATGATCGTGCGGCCGCTGTAGGTGTTCACGCCGGTCAGCGTGAGCACGAAAGGCCCGACCTTCGCCAGGCTCAGCGCGCTTTCGGGAAGATCAGCCAGATTGTCCGCATAGGTCCGGTTGCCCCCCGTCGCGAGCGTCGTATCGAAACCGCAGGTCGCCCCGTCCTGGAAATTGGCGCTGCCGCTCACGCTCGCGAAGATCGCCGGGACGTCGCCGTCCGCGACGCCGCTGCCGACGGCCAGCGTCGCGTTGCTGGCGATCGTGTAAAGTCCGGGGGTCTCCCAGCCGGGCACGGACGCCAGGCGGTCGATCGTCAGCGCGCCCGCTTCGACCGTGATGCCGCCCGTGAAGGTGTTCTCGCCGGAGAGCGCCAGGATGCCCGGGCCCGTCTTGGTGATGGAGCCCGTGTCCGTTCCGTCGGCGATGGCCGCGGAGACCGCTAACACGGTCCCGCCATTCACGGCGAACTCGCGGGGCCCGTTGAGCAGGAGCCGCCCTGTCCCGCTGATGGTGTTGATCTCAGTGCCATACTCGGCAACAGACTCGCTGGTGACGTTTCCGCCGAGACCGATGTAGTTCGGGCTGTTCGCGCTCGCGGCCACAGGGATCGTCGACCCGCCGCCGATGGTCAGCCCGCCGGGGCCGATCCTCAGGCTCTGCGTTCCGGAGCCTGAGCCGAAGGTCCAGGTGCCGCCCAAATTCACGAGCCTGTTGGCGGTAATCGTGGTTTCTCCGCCATTGCCGGCGCTGCTCAGCGTGATGTTTCCCAACGTGTGGGTGAGGGTGTCGGTGACCGTGAGCTTTCCTCCTTCACCTCCCCATCCTGTCACAAGACCCTCACTGGTCGCGTTGTTCGCGTTCTGGATATCCACGTTGGCGACCGTCTCGGACTTGACGTTGAGATTCCACTTGGAGGTGGCGGCTGTCATTGTCACGGTGGCGGTGTCGGCGATCTGTTCGTTCTGGTTGTTCTGCAAAGCGCCCGCGCCGATGACGATATCTCCGGAGACGGCGTTCGTGCCGGCGGTCTTGTTCAGGGCGAGCGTGCCGTTGGCCACGGTGGTGAGGCCGGTGTAGGTGTTGTCGCGGTTGCCGGCGAGGGTCTGGGTGCCGGTGCCGACTTTGGTCAACGAGATCGAGCCGCCCGGGCCGTTCTCGATCACGCCGTCGAACGATCCCGTGCCGTTGCCGATGCCCACGGTGAGCGTCACCGGGGCGTCGGAGGAGTTGGTGATTCTCCGGCTGTCAGAGGCCGAGGGGTTGCTGCCGCTGTTGGGGTATCCGATAAGGCTGTTGATCGTTTGACTGACGCCCCCCAGATCAACCGTGCCGATGTCGTCTTTAACAGTATTGCTCCCATTACCGGCGGTCGTATGGCCTATTCCCAAATTACTCTTAATCAGCGCGTCGGGGACGGTCGGTTTAAGGAGGGAATTCCTGTGAACTTGAACCGTCCCCACATGATTGCTCGCGGCGTTGAGGACCACCGTCCCGGGGGTATAGCCGGGGGTTTGGACGGTCAGCCAGCCGCCGTTGAGGTCGATGAGGCCATTGGCGATGATGGTCGAGTTGGAGGCGGGAAACAGATACAGGTTGCCTGCGCTCGCCGTGCTGCGCTGGATCGGGCCGAGGGTCAGCTCGGTGTTTGATCCGTCAATGCCGATCCGGTAAGTGGTCATGCCGGTGAGCGTGATCATGCCGGTTAGGGTGTTGGTGGTGCCGGCCTGGCTGCCGATGGCGTTCACCCAATTGCCCGCCGAGCCGTCGCCGGAACCCGCGATGGTGATGGGTTCCGCAATCGTGATGCCATTAGCCTGTCCCGCCGACGGGCCCGGGAAAATCAGCCGGCCGCCGTCCGGACGCCCGGTCGAGTAGATGACGGTATGGCCGTCCGTCGTGCCAAGGGCGTTGCTGTGGAACGGGTAGAGGATGCCCGAGTTCACGACCGTGACGCCGCTGTAGGTGTTGTTCCCGCGCATGTTGACCGCGCCGCCGCCCGTCAGCGTGACGCCGGACGCGCCGCTCGCGTGGTCGGCGATCGGGCCGTAGATGGCGAAGATGCGCGTCGTATCGGGCGTGGCCAGCACCAGTTCTCGGGTCGGGCCGATGGTGAGGACATTGGCGGGGGCGCCGGAGTTAAACGTGAGAGCACCGGCGCCGGCGTTCATGATCCCGTTGGCCGTCAATGAACCGACGATGTTGCCCGACGACGGACCGGTGTACCGCAGGGTGTTGAACGAGGCACCAGCGGGTATCGTGCCGGCCCCCGCCACCTCGTAGTTCGCCATGCCGGTGGCGTCGGTCACGCCCGACGCCGTCGCGACCTGGGTGCCCGTGTAGCCGACGAGCTGGCCGCCGCTCACCGTCACGTACCGCACGTCGGTGCCGCTCCCGATGGTGGCCCACGGGCCGACGATGCCGGTGGCGTCGTTGGCGATCGCGGCGCTGGCCACCGTGCCCATGTTGGCAAGACGCAAGGCCGACCGTTCGCCACGCCAGAAAACAGCGGGGTTGACCGTGAGGGTTCGCCCGTCCGCGACCGACCAGGCGACACACGCGTAGTCCTTCAGGGCCAGGCACGCGTTGTTGAGGGTCAGGTCCGCCGTGGCGGCGTTCATGTCGATGCCCAGCATGTCCGTCGTCAGGGTGTTGGCCCCGCCGATGGTCACGTTGCCGCCCGGATCGAGCATCCTGATTCCGAGGAAGCGCAAGTCCGCGCCCAGATTCACGCTGTTGGGGCCGGTCACGGTATTGTTCCACGCGGCAACATGATTCTCAGCCGGAATGTTCCCGTTCTCCCAACTGCTGGCCAGATTCAGATTGTCGGTGTTGTTGGCCTTGTAGCGCACGGTCTGAGCCTGCCCCACACAGGCGGCACTTGCATAGACTGCCGCGAAAAGCAGCCTGCTGATCGCTTGCCGCATGTTCGAACGCCATACTGGACTTCTCATAGCGCACTCCTTGATTGTTATGTATCAAACAGGATGGCTATAAGAATATCCCTCCTTTCAACCTAATGGAATGTCCGGTAGTCTAAAAAACATATCTGTAAGGGCAAACTGTGGGGATTCGAGTGTCCAAAACCCGATACGCCAAACGCATCACCGTCATTTCAGCATGAAGAGCATGCCGGCAGAACTTTCGAAGGCATCGAGCAGCGCGCCGCCCGTGTCGTTGTCACCGACCGTGTAGACCGCACGCAGCGGGAAGGGCCTCTGTGCAGAAGAAAGGTGTTTCAGAGCGAACGCGCCGTCGGCAACCGTCACCGTGATAATCAGAGTCTCACCCTCGTAGAGCGCGAGCGTGCCGCTGCCGGTCACTTCGCCGCGCAGCTTGACGCTGCGTCCGTAAGGAATGTTCCAGGGCACGCTCATCGTGATTTCGCTCTGACCGTCCGCCCGTGCGGCGGCACCATCCAGATAGACGGCGCTGCCACCAACAAATTCGGGCTGAGCGGCGTGGGTCACAAACGGCGTGATCTCCGACACCGTCACGCCGTCGGCATCGAGTGCGGCGGCAAAGGCCGGGCGCCAGTCGTGCTCGAACGCGCCGAGATCGACGGCCGCGTTCTGCATGCGAAGGTCGCCGGCAAAATCGATACCGAACGGTTCGTCCACATACTCACGGTTCGCGCGATCAATGCAGGGCGAACCGGCCGCGAGACGGAAGTCGCCCGCCGCGGCGTCCACAAAGCGCGGATCAGCAACGAAACTGGACTCGTCGATCAGGGGGTTCAACATGCCGCCGGCGACGCAACTGTCGAAATGCCGACTGTTGGTCGTGGATTCGCCCAGGACACAGTTGTAGAACCAGGCGTTCTCGCCGGAGCGCCCTTCATTGCCGGCCACCGTGCAGTTGTAACACCATCCATAGGCCACAGCGCTTCGGGTGTTCACGCTGCCGACACGACTCTGAACAATGAGACAGTCGTAGGCATAACTACCGCGGATGGCACAACCATTGTTCGAAGCAAAGTTCTCACTCAGCACGCAACGGCGTAGGGTTCCGGCATGCGTGCCGCCGCCACGCATCGAAGAGCAGTTGGAGATCACGCAGTCAAGAACTTGCGGCGTATAGTTCTGTTCCGTCACGTAGAGCCCGCCGCCGCGGTTGTTCTCGTCCTCAAGATTGACACTGTCGGTCGCGCCGCCGGTCAGGGTGAATCCTTGGAGAACGCCCTTAGTCATGTAGACACAGCGTACGGCATTGGGGCCGCGCCCGTAGGCATCACCCGAGCCGGTGTCGACCGCGCCTTGGATGATGGTGGTCGCGGCACCGTCGCGCGAACGCAGGGTGATCCGATTCGTGATCACCACACGGTTCATCAGGTAACCGGTGGCTTTCTCGCTCGGCGTGACAGCCGTACCTTCCTGATAAATGCCGGGCGCAACGAGCACGGTATCGTTGTCGACGGCACCCGCGACGGCAGCCTGGAGAGTGCGTTTGGCCGTCTCCCAGCTCAGTCCGTCACCACTGTCGTCAGGACGCGCGGCGTCCACATAGAATGTGCCCACGAAGTGTGCGGTCAGGTTCAACGCCTGATCGGCACTCAGCGTGAGCGTCAGCGTGTTACCGACGTCAGGCAGGGCAATCCCATTGGTCGAGAAGTGGGTCAGTGTCCGCCCCGGCCAAGGCGTAGCGGTAAAGACCGCTTGAACCGGAAGGTCGTGATACAGCGTCACGCCCGCGGGTTCGAGGGTACCGCCCCCCTCCACAGAGGCGAAGACCCTTGTGCCGCCAAGCCCGCCTTCAAAGGCACCCAGGTCCAAGCCCTCACCCTGTACGCGTGCGGCCCCAAGAAGATCAAAGCCCAGGCCATTCGGATAATTGTTGATGTTTCCATGGTCGATACAGGGCGAGGCGAGGTGGAGGCGGAAATCACCGGCCACCGGATCCATGAAGAGCGGATCGGCGTACAGGTTGCCGCCACCGTCGTTGTTGGCGGCGATGGTTCCGGACACGCAGGAATTGTAAACCTTGCGGTCAGCTCCGGAGGCGGTATAACCGTTACCGCCCCCGATTAATGCCATGATCGAATTGTAGACTGTTGAATGGAAGACGGGTGTATCGTTATAGGCCGTCACATTGTACAGATAACAGTAGGCGACGGCGTAGGGGCCAGCGTTGTTGACGACCAACGAGTCATAAACCGTACTCCCGCGGACCGCACCACCGAAACCGTTGGCAGTGATAACCGCGTTGCCAGATAACCGGCAGCGGTGTAGCGTACCCAACGAACTGCCGCCGCCTTTGCTATAGGCGATGTTGTTCGAGATGACGCAGCCGATGATCAGCTCAGACGATGAGGAAGAGGGGACGAAGATACCGCCGCCGCAGTCGTTTTCAAATCCGCCGTCCACCGTATCGGTGGCGCCGCCGGTGATGGTGAAACCCTGGAGGGTACCGGCCGACATGTAGACACAGCGTACGGCGTCCGGACCGCAACCGTTTGCGTTCAGGCTACGAGTCCCCACGATAAAGGTGTGATCCGGTCCGTCAATCGCCGTGACCGTAATGTTGTTGGTGATCACGAGACGGCTGGCAAGCATGCCTTCGGTCACAACCGCGTAGCCGGCATCATAGGTCCCCGGCGCGACGCGCACGGTATCGCCCTCCAGTGCGCGAGAGACGGCGAGCTGTAAGGTCTTGAGCGGCAGTTCGGATTCAAGCCCGCTGTTTGCATCGTCGCCAGTGGCGGCATCCACATAGAACCCGTCCTGGAAGACCGCGCGTACCGTCACGGTCGAATCCCCACTATAGGAGCCGGCGTTGATCGTCAGGTTGGTGTCGGAACCGGGAACAGGCGCGCCGTTGATTTCGAAGTGGCGGAAGGCGCGGCCGGGCCACGGTATGGCGATGAAATGGAGGTCGCCCATGAGGAAAAAGTTTCCAGAAGGCTGGATCTCGCCACCACTGGTGGAGGTGGCGCTCACCACACTGACTGATGATTCCAGGGCACCCATGTTGACCCCGCCGCCTTGGACACGCGGCGCGCCCGCGTAATCCGTGCCATACCAATGGGTGATGAACTCGAGACTTCCCGCGTTGACACAGGGCGAATCGGCGCGGAGCCGATAATCGCCGGCCGCAGCGTCGACAAAGCGCGGATCTCCGGTGATGTTTCCCGCACCGGGACGCACACTGCCGCCAGTGAGGGTATTGGTGCAGCCCGAGTTACCGCTGGCCTGGGTGCCGCTGTTCCCATAGACAATACTGTTGAAGGCACCCGCCTGGTCGCCGATACCGCCACCCGTGTTGTTCACGATGGTACAATTGACAGCGCGGGCACCGCTAAAGTTCATCACCCAAGCAGAGATGTTGCTGACAATCAGCGAGTCGTAAACGTGGCCCGTACGTATGACGCTGTTGCCGGAATTGGTCGTGCGGTTGTTGATGATACGGGAACGCCGGATGGTACCGCCCCAGGCGGCAGATCCACGGCTGGCGACGTTGTTGGAATAGATGCAATCCCAGATCTCTTGAGAGAGGCCCTCCGCGTACGACCCGCCGCCGCGAACGTTCAACGTGTCGCTATCGTTGACGGAAACGCTTGAGGCACCACCGGTGAGGGTAAAGCCTTCGAGCACACCCTTGTTCATGTAGACACAGCGGACAGCATTTGTGCCACGTCCATAGGGATCAGCGAGAGGGGTGTCGTCCTTCGCGCCGACAATGAAAGTCTGCTCTGCGCCTGCGCTGGATTTGAGCACGACGTCGCGCGTGATGGAGACGCGGTTGTTGTGGAGGGCGTTGACCGTCTGGCCTTCGGCGTAGACGCCCGGAGCGGCGAGCACCATGCCACCGGCGGGCGCGTTGTCGACCGCATGCTGGAGCGTACGCCATGCGGTCTCAGGAGACAGACCATCGTTACTGTCGTCACCGGCCGCGGCATCTGCATAACGTACCTCCAAGAAGACACCCTGCACCAGATAACCGCCGGGCTGTGTCACATGGAGCGTGAAGGTGTCACCGCTGTCCGGCTGCTTGGCACCGTTCAGCGTGAAATGGCGCAGGGCCGAACCCGCGCCGGCCGTGGCGGTAAAGACGAGCTGGGTCGGCAGGATGGGCAAGGCAAGAATACCTGCCGGCTCGAGCGTACCGTTACCCGAGGTCGAGACTTTGACGACCGTGCCGGTATAGCCACCCTCGAGGGCACCGAGATCCAGCCCCGCCCCCTGCAGGCGCGGATGGCCGTCGAGATCCGTGCGCTCGGACGGTGCCGGGGCGGCACCGGTCCATTCCGGATTGCCGCGGTCGATGCAGGGGGAATTGGCGAACAGGCGAAAATCGCCGTTGGCGGAATCAACGAAATAGGCCTCGGTGGTGATCAGGTTGTTCGTACCCGCCTCGGGTGTCGATTGGATACAACTGTCAGCAACCAGATAACTAGTCCCCGCTTTTGCGCTGCCGTTTTCGGTCACGATCAGATTAAAACCGCCGGAGTTGTCCAACCCCGCACCGGTATTGCGCGCGATGGTGCAGTTGACGGGGTACAGCGCTGAACTGTTGCAATACGCCACGCCGCTGCCGTGATTAAAGGCGACCAGACAGTCATGCAGGCTCGATTCGCGTACGCCGGCACCATTGTGGGAGGCGTAGTTGCCGATGAAACGCGTGCGATGGAACGTGCCCCTGTAAGCCCCGCCACCGCGTCGCGCGGCATTGTTGCTGACGATGCAGTCGTAGACGACAGGCGTGGTGCCGCTTCCTTGGAAACCACCACCCTTGCAGTGGATAGTATCCGCGGTGTCGCTGCTGGTGGCGCCGCCGGTCAGGGTAAATCCTTTAAGCGTCCCCGCGCTCATGTAGACACAGCGCACGGCATTGGCACCGGTTCCTTCATAACTGGTGTCATCCGGGTCGCGTTCACCTAGAATGACCGTGGCCTCGGCACCGTCGGTCGATTCAATGTCGACCGCCTTGGTGCAGACCACGCGGCTACGGATGGGACTGTTAGGAGTGGCGGTCGTGCCTTCGTTGTACGTGCCAGGACCGACGAGAATCTTATCGCCGTTGGCGGCGACATCGATCGCCGCCTGGATCGTCCGTTTAGCCGTCGCCCAGCTCAAACCGTTCCCCGAGTTATCGGGACGGTTACAGTCCACATAATAAACCGCCGCCTGCGTCGCGAGGCAGCAGAAAATGGAAATGAACCCGATAAGACCACTCTTTTTCATTAGGCACCTCCTTGACAGTTGCCCAAAAGATAACACAGAGTCCGGCTATCGCGCAACGCGGGTAAACGGCAGCCGGCGGTTCCAAATCAAGGGGGTCGAGATGCTGGGAAGCGCGAGGGGGGAGGG
>DAOTKE010000067.1:0-17942 GCA_035449085.1 Kiritimatiellia bacterium
AGTGTTTCCCTGATAAACAACGCGCGAGCCCAGTTCAAATAAAAACGCCCTGGGCGGTGGGGCGTAAGGGGAAAATGGGGGCTTGTCGGTGTGGATTGGGATGGGATATGATTCGACGACCTAGTCAATGCGTTTGCAAGGAGCGAGTAACGTCATGAGAATCATTTTCCCGTCAATCTGGGCTCTGGGGATTGTGTGTCTGTCACTGGCTGCGCAGGGTGCTCCTGAGTACCGACAGATCCCAGCGCAGGAAGTGCGCGTGCGCGGCGGCATCGGGCACACGATGGCCAAGATCAACGCCGGGCACGAGGTGACGGTAGCCTATTTGGGCGGTTCGATCACCGCGATGAACGGCTGGCGCAACAAGACGACCGAGTGGTTGAAGGCCACTTATCCCAAGGCTAGTTTCAAGGAGGTGCACGCGGCGATCGGCGGCACGGGGAGTGACCTGGGTGTCTTTCGTCTGGGGCGCGATGTGCTCGCGCATCGTCCCGATCTGCTTTTCGTGGAATTTGCCACGAATGACGGCGGAACGCAGCCGGAGCAGATCTGGCGCAGTATGGAAGGCATTGTGCGCCAGACCTGGAGACAGAATCCGCAGACGGACATCATCTTCACCTATACGATCACAACCGCGTTCACCAACGACTATTGCAGGGGGATGTGCAACCGTTCCGCATCGGCTATGGAATTGTTGGCCGACCATTACGCGATCCCCTCCATCAACTTCGGGCCGCGCGTGGCTGCGTTGATCAACGAGAACAAGCTGATCATGGACGCGAAGATGATTGAGACCGCCGTGCCCAAAGAGTCCGCAGACCGTGACCGCCTGATTCGCGAACGCATCGCCGCTGATCCGCGTCTGCTCTTTGCCAATGACGGTGTGCATCCGCGCGACGAAGGTCACGATCTCTATAAGGCTTCGGTCATCGAGGGCCTCACGCAGATGAAGGAACTGCCGCCCGTTGACCATGCCGCGAAACTGGCCGTGCCGTTTGTCTCAGACCATTGGGAGGCGGCCAAAATGGTGCCGGTCACGCGTGCCATGTTGAGCGGCAAGTGGGCCGAGCTGCCGCCGGATGACGGCAAGCAGAAGGCGTTTGGCGGTCGTATGGGCCAGATCTGGTTCGCTGAGGAGTCGGGCTGTTCGCTGCATTTCCGCTTCAAGGGCCATGTGGCGAAGCTCTATGACCTGCTCGGCCCGGATGGTGGTCAGGTGGTCATCACGGTGGACGGACAGCGCGGGGCCAAGCCGGTGCCGCGTTTCGACAGCTATTGCACCTATCACCGGATCGCTACCCTCGGTGTTGTGTCAGACAACGATCCGGAGAAGATTCACGATGTGACGGTTGACATCCATCCTGAGCAACCCGACCGCAAGAGCGTGGCATTCCGACTCAAAGATCCGGACACGGAACTGAAGTCGCCGAAATATCAGGGTACGCGTGTTTGGATCAGTCAGATCATGCTGATTGGTGACCTGGTGGAGTGAACGCATGCGCGCAGCAGAAAATAAACCGGTTTCAGTTGGATTCATCAGTCTCGGCTGCGCCAAAAATCTTGTGGACTCACAGGTGATGGCGGGCTACCTCAAACGCGGCCAGATCGCGCTCGCGCCCTCGCCTGAAGCGGCGGATGTGATTTTGGTCAACACCTGCGCGTTCATCGAACCGGCCCGCGAAGAGGCGGCCGAGGCGATCCTGAGCGCCTGCGCCTACAAGCGTGATGGCGGGTGCCGCGCGGTGATCGTGGCCGGTTGCATGGTGCAGCGCTACCGCGAGCGTCTGCAAAAGGCGTTCCCGGATGTGGATGCGTTTCTGGGCGTGGACGAGCTGGAGCGGGTCGGCGAGATCGTGCGCCAGGTGGCGGCCGGTCGTCAGCCGGGTGTGGTTGTCAAACGCGGCCCGGCACATAACCTGTATGCGCCGCTGTATCCGACGTTGTTGTTTACCGGCGGTCCGTACGCCTATCTCAAAATCGCGGAGGGGTGTAATCACCGTTGCGCCTATTGCGCGATCCCGAACATCCGCGGGCGCTTCCGCTCGCGCGGAGTGGACGAACTGGTGGACGAGGCGCGCGGTATGGTTGAGGCCGGGGTCAAAGAGATCAACCTGATCTCGCAGGATTCGATGCTTTATGGCGCGGACCGTCAGGACGGCGCGCGTATAACTGGGTTGCTGCGCCGTCTGGACGACCTCGAAGGCGAATTCTGGTTGCGCGTGCTTTACGGCTACCCGGCCGGTGTGACGGACGAGCTGCTGGCCCTGTTGAACAGCTCGCGTCACATCTGCCGCTATCTCGATCTGCCGATACAGCACAGTCATCCGGAGATCCTGCGCACGATGAATCGCAGCAAGGCGGTCGATGCGATCCAAGATTTGCCGCAGCGGTTGCGTCAAGCTGTGCCGGGTATCGTGTTGCGCACGACCTGTCTGGTGGGGTTCCCCGGCGAAACCGAAGAGCACTTCGCGCATCTGCTGGATTATGTGAAGCGGGCAAAGTTCGACCATCTCGGCGTTTTTGTTTACTCACCCGAAGAAGAGACCGCGGCCTTCGAGATGGAGAACGTGCCTGATCCAGAGGTCGCTGAGGCGCGTCGCGACCGGCTGATGGAGGCGCAGCGCGCCATTGTGGATGAACGGGCGCGTGCCTTGTCGGGCAGTGTGGACACGGCACTCTTGTTGCGCCGTGATCGCCGTACTTGGATCGCCCGCCTGCCGCGGCAGGCACCGGATGTGGACGGCGAGACGCGCGTGACTGGCGTGTCGGATGACGCGTGTCCGGGAACCTTTTTGCCGGTGCGCGTGACCGGTGGTCAAGCATACGATCTGAAGGCTCAAGCGATCTAATGGATACAACTTCTTTCATTCAAGATTTGGCGGTCATCTTGGCCGCTGCGGGCGCGGTTGCGGCCATCTTCACACGTCTGGGGTGGCCCAAGGTCATCGGGTATATCCTAGCCGGTGCCGTCATCGGCAAGTACACCTTTGGCGGGTCACTGGTGATTAACCAAGGCAGTATCGAGGTGCTTGGACAGATCGGCGTGATCTTCCTGATGTTCACGCTGGGGATGGAATTCAGCGTCCGGAAACTCAAGAAGGTGGGACATGTCATTTTCCCCACGGCGCTGTTGGACATGGTGATCATGATCTGGGCCGGTCACTTTGTCGGCACCAAGATACTTGGGTGGGGGTCGGTGCAGAGCCTCTTTCTGGGCGCGGCCATCAGTGACTCCGCGACGACGCTGTTGGCCAAGACCATCCAGGAAATGGGATGGAGCGCGCGACGCTTTACGAAATACATTTTCGGCGTCACGATCACTGAAGACATCATGTGCGTCGGCCTCATCGCGCTGTTGACCGGCCTCGTGAAGTCGGGCGACGTCCAGTTCCGCACGATGGCGTACAGCATGGGCGGTCTGATGCTTTTCCTGACCGGCGTCACGGTGTTCGGTCTGTTACTGGTGCCGCGTCTGCTGAACCGCGTGGCCCGGCTGAGGGATGACGAGTCGCTGTTGCTGACGATGCTGGGCATCTGCTTCCTCGTCTCGTTCATCGCCGCGCACCTCGATTACAACCTGGCGTTGGGCGCGTTTCTGGTCGGTGTGATGGGCGCGGAATCCGAGCCGTTGAAGCGTATCTACCAGCAGTGTGTGCCGCTGCGCACGATGTTCAGCGCGATCTTCTTTGTGACGATCGGCCTGTTGATTGACCCGGCTCAGATGTGGGCCAACGGGCCGGCGATTCTCGGCGTTTCGCTGGTGGTGATTGTCGGCAAGAGCATCAACTGTACGTTGGGATCGCTACTGACTGGACAGGATCTGAAAAACGCTATCCAGACGGGTATCGGTTTGGGACAGATAGGCGAATTTGCCTATCTGGTGGCACTGATTGGACTGACCATGAAGGTCGTCGACAGTTCTCTATATCAGATTGCGGTCGGGGTGTCAGTCCTGACCACGCTGCTGAACCCTTTCCTGATGCGGGCCTCCGATCCGTTCGCGGAGTGGGTCGAGCGCAAACTTCCCGAGCGATGGAAAGAATATCTGGAAACCTATGCCAACTGGGCTGAGCGTTTTCTGCATAGCTCGGTGCCGAGCGAGAAAGTGCGCGCGCTGCGGTTCAACCTGACTCTGTTGCTGCTGCAGATGGCACTGGTGGCTGTGGTGTTTATCGCTGCGGGGATGCTGGCGCGTTTGGATTACACGCGTTTCTCCACGTTTGTCGATACATACAAGAAAATATTACTGTGGGGGACGGCGAGCTTATTGGCGGTTCCGAATGCGATCTTTACCTTCTTCCGTGCCGGCGCACTCGGCGCGTCCGTGGCAGATATTCTGATTCCGGTCAAGGTTCAGGAGACCTCATGGGCGCAGTCGTTCCAACGTCTGTTGCGCGTGTTATTCGCGGTCTTCGGAGTGGCTACCCTCTTTCTGGAAATCGTCTTGCTGAGCGGCTCGATCATGCCGGAACAAGGCTGGGCGCGCTTTATCATCGCGGTGGTGCTGCTGCTGGTTGCGATATTCGGCTGGAAATTCTTCTGGCGTTTGGGCGCGGAGTCGCTGGAAACTTTGCGGGGTGTGCTGACCAAGGAGGTTGAAACCGATCCCGCAGAATCAGCCGCCGATCTATTGGACATTCACACAGAACGGCTCCACGTGAAGAGGGGATCGGCGGTGTGCGGCCTGTCATTGCGTGAGATCAACTTGCGCGCGCGTGTCGGCGCAAGCGTGATTGGCATCGAACGTCAGGGCACCACGCAGGTCAATCCCACTGCCGACGCGACGCTTGAGGCTGGCGACGTGGTTTTGGTGCTGGGGGACGATGACCAGATTGATCGCGTCCGTGAATTGCTGTCATGATGACAGATCGCTTCTGAAGCTTTCGCGGAAAGCCGTCGGCGTGAGGCGGAAGGTTTTGCGGAACCAGAGCCCGAGGTGGCTGGGGTCGCAAAAGCCGCACTCTGCCGCGATTTCATCTCGAGCAGACGCTGCGAGATGTTGGCGTGCCGCGCGACCTGCGCCACGGTCAACCGCGTGCCGAGTCCCGCACGGATGAAGGCGAGCGCTTTGGCCATGTGCGGGTCGGCGATGCACGAGATGTCGGTTGAACGGCGCGCGTCACGCGCTGCCATGACGGCGACCGGCTTGGGCAGTCCCTTGAGCCACGCGCTCAGCCGTCTGCCTTCCTGCCCATAGTCGTGACGCTCTTTGGGGGACGGCGCGGGATAAATCTGACAGTCGAATGGAATTCCCAGGGGCCGTGGCGGTGGGCGTAGCGCAGGATGCCATTCAGGTTCTGACGGTGGATGATGTCGGCGGTCGGATCACCAGCAGCACGCGAGGCGGGTGTTTACGGTTCCGTTCGGCTGAGGACGGCAGGTGACTTTCGGATTTCATTTCGCATTAATCATAACATTTTTGCGCGTTAATAGCTAGTCGTTCATGTCGGAATATGAGAAGGTAACAACGATTGCGTGCGGATAACACGTTAGCGTTTGCTGCGCACCGGCTAGGAGAATGTTCAATGAAAATGCCTCGCATCGACAGACAGGTTGCGGTCGGGTTGTGTGTCGCCGCCGTCCTATGCGGATGTCTGAGCCGTTGTCATGAAAAAGATGGGCGTCAGGTTGAGGTCCGGGTGCGGCAGACGCCAGGTGGCCCGCGCATCCATGTGGATGGGAAGCCGATCCCGCCACGCTTTTTTGGGGGACATCTCGCCGGTTCGCACCCGACCGGCACCGATTGGCGTGAGGTCTCTTTTGATATTGCTGTTGGCGCAGAAGAGGCTGAGACGCAGCGGATCAAGATCCAATTCAACAATGAAGCCGAGTTCTTGATGAAAGAGATGCGGGTGACGGATCTTGCGAGCGGCGAAGATCGCCTTGTCGCCGGGAGCTTTGACGACGAGAAGACCTTTGCCGCCGTATGGTCCACCTATCAGGAGACGGCTCCAAAGCGGAAGGAACCGAAGGTGACGACCCGGTGGACGCCGGAAGGGGTGAGCGTCAACGTGCAAGGGCTGGTTTCCGGCTGGTGGCCCACCTATCAGTTGCGTACCCGTGACGGGGCGATGAAACTGCCTGCGGGAACACGCTGCCGGTGCAGCTTCAAGATCCGCTCCTCCGCGCGTGCGCTGGTCAATGTGGTGGTGCAACGGATGCACGATGGCCGTTGGCAACCGATGGGACCGCCAGTGAGCGGTGTTTTTGACAGCCAGTTGAAAATGGCGCGCGCGGCGGGGATACGTCTCATCCATTTGCAGATGCCGACCTGTTTTGAGCCGCCCGAGAAGGAACAGGACTGGACGCCGATCGACGAGTATTTCCGGCATGTGATCGCGGTGGTGCCCGACGCGCTGATCGTGCCGCGCGTCGAAGCGGACGCGCCTGCGTGGTGGCGCAAAAGGCATCCAGAGACATTGATGGCCGATGAGGACGGGAGCAAAGGGCCGAAATGCACGATCAACAGTCTCGAGTATCGGCGGGATATGGGTGCGCATCTGGAGAAGTTATGTCGTCATCTGTGCGAGGCCTTTCCCAAGCATTTTGCCGGCATTCTGCCGTTAGGGCAGGGTACCTACGAGTGGTATTACGAGAAATCGCAGGGTCTGGCGCTTAGCGGCTATGACCCCGTGACCGAACAGGTGTGGCGACAATGGCAACAGAAACGCGGAAAGACGGATGCCGACGTGGTTCCTGTGCCTGCTGCGGCGCTGCGTCATGGTGCGCCCAACGGCACGTTACGCGACCCTGTCGCCGAATCCGATCTGATTGAGTTCGCGCGTTTTCGGCAAGAACAAATGGCGGACGCGATCCTTGAATTCGCCGCCGCCTGCCGTCGCGGCACAGATGGGAAGAAACTGGTCCTTTTCTTCTACGGGTATCTTTTCGAAATGGGCATGATCAGAACTTCGGCGCATGAGACTGGCCACTATGCGCTGGCGCGGGTGTTGGCGAGTGATGACATCGACATCGTCTGTGCGCCTTTGAGCTATACCGACCGTGCCTGGTCATGTTCTTCGCCGTCCATGACCGTGACAGAGAGCGTTCACGCGGCGGGCAAGCTTTGGTTGAATGAGGACGACTGCCGCACACATCTGGCGGGGACGCTGGGCCTGGGAGGCGCGACCACGCCCGATCATTCGATCGCTATTTTGCGGCGCAACCGCGGTCAGGCATTGATCCGGGGCTTCGCCGACTGGTGGCTGGACATCCGTGACATGGGGTGGCATGACGACCCCGCCATGTGGCAGATCCAGCATCAACTCAATCCGGTAGAGAACGTGCGTTTGAATTCGGACACGCCCTACACGCCGCAGATCCTCGCGGTGGTCGACGAAGACAGCGTCAGCCATCTCTCAGGCGATTCGCTCCGGTTGGCGTTTCCGTTGCTCTACCAGTCGCGCGCGGCCTTCGGGCGCTGCGGTGCGCCGTATGGGCAAGTTCTGCTGGATGATGTGGCATCGGGCCGCTTCAACGCGCCTTTGCAGGTTTTCCTGGTGGCGTGGTCGCTGACCGATCAGCAGCGCGAAGGACTGCGCAAAAACCGCGTACCGGGCACCACGCGCGTCTGGTGCCACGCGCCGGGATACCTGCGCCCGACAGGCTATTCGGTTGACGGCATCCAAGAGGTGACCGGCTTCAGCGTCAAGCCGGCCCAGTTGGACAAGGCGGCGGCTACGCCGACCGCCGACGGGAAGGCTCTGTTGGGGCTCTCCAGGGCATGGGGAGTCACCACGAACATCTGCCCGCTCTTCAGCATCCTTGCTGCGCCCGGCGACCGGATTCTGGCGACCTTCCCCGACGGCAGCCCCGCGCTGGTGCTTCGCGAGACACGCGAGGGGAAGGACGTGTTCTTGTCGGTTCCGGCGCTGACGTCTGAACTGATCCATGGCCTGGCGAAAATCAGTGGCGTGCACCTCTACACGGAAACTGACGCCGCGGGCGTTTGGGCTCATCAGGATCTGGCCAGCATCCATGTTCTGACAAACAGCAGCACATTGAAGGTGTCTTGGCCGCAGCCCGGAATCACACATGATCTTTACAACGGCAAGCAGTACGGCCCCGGACAGACGTTTGAGCTGCCGGCCCGTCAAGGCGAGACGCTGCTGCTGCAACACCGGCCCTTACGGGATACGACCGCTCACTAACACCAACAAAGGACATGCGTATGAAACGTTCAGTCTGGATCGCCATCATGATCGCGCTGGGCGCCTACGCGGCGGGTGCGGCGCCTGTGTAACTGGTTTACACCTTTACCGACAAGCGGGTGGAAAAGAAGACGGTCGAGGTCGAGCCCGACGCCCAAAGCGTTGTAAGGGTGTTACTCAAGCAGAATGAGCTGCCGGACGGGCTTAATCATCTGACCGTGTTGCCGGACTTCGCCATCGCGCGAGTGGGTGAAGAGGGATACCATGTGATGCCCAATGGCGAGCTGGGCACTTTCCGCGAGCAGAACGGCGAGCGCACCGCACAAAATTTCATGCCCATGCCTGTGTTCGGCATGAAAAATCCACGCGGAACGTTCGTGGCGATCGTGACCGGCATGCCGAACAGTTTCACCCTTGTCACCCAAGCGAAAGAAGGCGTGTATACGATCTTCCCGCGCTTCCAGCTTCGGTCCGACCCGCCCTCTGAAGACATCGCGATCGCCTATCATCTGCTGAGCGGAGACCAGGCCGACTATTCCGGCATGGCCAAGGTCTACCGCAATCATCAACTTTCCCGCAAGGCCTGCATACCGCTGAAGGAGCGCATCAAAACGAGCCCCGAGCTGGCATATGCCATGCGTAGTCTCGCGATCCGCGTCCGCAACGGCTGGAAACCGATGCCGACCACCGTCACCAATCAAACCTATGCGACCGGACCCCCGATGAAAGTGGCGGTCACCTTTGACCGTGTCGGCGAGATCTTGGACGAGTTCAAACGGCAAGGGATTGAGAGCGCGGAGATTTGCCTCGTTGGATGGAACCGGATGGGCCACGACGGGCGGTTCCCGGAGATCTTTCCCGTAGAAGAACAGCTCGACGGCCCACCGTGCCCGGCACAGTCCCGCGGCGGTCCGCGCGATCCAGCCGAGGTTGTTCGTGAAAAAAGCCATCACCTTCATCTTGACGTCCACCTCGACGCGCGCGGTCACGCGGCGCAGCGGGAAGGGATAGAGGCCCTTCGAGCGGGCGAGGGCGGGGTCGACGATCTCGTCCGAGACGACGCTCGCGCCCCCGCCTTTCGGAAGCGTCCTCACGCTCTTTCGTGGGGTCATTCTTTATCGACTCACCGAAGATCGCTTCTGAAGCTGTCTCTGAAGGCGGTTGGCGTGAGGCGGAAGGTTTTGCGGAACCAGAGCCCGAGGTGGCTGGGGTCGCAAAAGCCGCACTCGGCCGCGATCTCGCTGACGGTCTTCTGAGAGTTCCGCAGCAGGGCGCGCGCGTGGTTCAAACGCTGGCGCTGGATTTCTTCGCGCACGGTGCGCCCCAAGGTCTGCCGCGATTTCATCTCGAGCAGACGCTGCGAGATGTTGGCGTGCCGCGCGACCTGCGCCACGGTCAACCGCGTGCCGAGTCCCGCACGGATGAAGGCGAGCGCTTTGGCCATGTGCGGGTCGGCGATGCACGAGATGTCGGTTGAACGGCGCGTGATCACGCGGGCCTGGCCGAGCGACACCCGGCAGGCGGCCGCAGCCGTCGGTCGACGCATGCGCCCGTCGAGCAGTTTGGCGCACTCGTAGCCGGTGTTCTCGCCGTCCAGTTCGATGCTGGACAGGGACGGCGTGGTCGTCTCGCACAGGATCTCGTCATTGCCGGTTCCCAGTACAGCGATCTCATGCGGCACGGAGATGCCCTCGTCCATGCACGTGTCCAGAATCTGGCGGGCGCGCGCGTCACGCGCTGCCATGACGGCGACCGGCTTGGGCAGCCCCTTGAGCCACGCGCTCAGCCGCCGGCTTTCCAGCCCATAGTCGTGGCGCTCTTTTGCGGAGAGGGCGGGGTAGATATGGCATTCGAAGCCTTGGCTGCGCACGCGCCCGGCAAACCCGCTGGAGCGCGCCGTTGCCCATGCCTCGCGCCGCACATCGTCGACATACGCGAAATGCGTGTAGTGCCGCTCCAGAAAATAGTCGGCGGCGATAACACCCAAGGCGCCGTGATCGCGGATCACGCAACAGTGGGTGGCCAGCGGGCTTTTCGCGTCCATCAGAGAGACGGGCGGATTGATGAAGACGACCGGCACGCGGGCGGCCAGCACCGCCTCGACATGCCGGCGCGTATCGGTGAACGCGATGGCCCCGGTACAGCCCCATTCCCGGGTGCGGCGAATGCTCTGCTCCTCGAAAAGTCCGGTAATCATGTGGAATTCCCACGGCCCGTGGCGGTGGGCATAGTGCAGGATGCCGTTCAGGATCTGCCGGTGGATGATGTTGGCCGTCGGAATCACCAGCAGCACGCGGGGCGTGTGCTTGCGGTGCCGGTCGGCGGGGGGCGGCGGGCAGTCAGGTTTCATTTCGCGTTCATCCTAACATTTTTGCGCGTTAATCGCTAGTTGCATGTGCCGGAATGTGAGAAGATTCCAAACAAAGCTGTGGGTGCCTGAGCTTGTGTCGTGAAATCGGATCGGTTAACAGGGAGACTCGGAATGGAGCCGCTGAGGGTAAAAAGATTCCAAGCGGCCTCAGATTGGAGCTTGGACAAGATCGCTGAGCGTCTGAAGGCCGAGACAACCGGGAATCGCGTGGCCTGCGTCAACTGGCCCCAGTATCCGGAGTGTCCGCAGGTCTCGTTCCGCATCGGCCATGCCGGTGACGAACTGTGGCTGGCGTTCTCGGTGCGCGAGCCGCGTGTGCTGGGGCAGCAGACACGCGTTCACGGCGATGTCCACATGGACAGTTGCGTCGAATTTTTTATCTCGTTCGACAGCGAGGCCTACTACAACCTCGAAATGAACTGCATCGGCACGCCGCATCTGGGATACGGGCCGGGGCGTGTGAACCGGAGGTTTGTGCCGTTGCCGCTGATGCGGCGTCTGGAGATCCAGACCTCGCTGGGGCGTGAGCCGTTTGCTGAACGGGTAGGGGATGTCACATGGACGCTGACGGCGCGCGTGCCGACCGCCTGTTTCGCTTTTGACGCATTGGCCGACCTGAGCGGTCGCACGGCGCGGGCGAATGCCTATAAGTGCAACAGCGGTGCATCGGTCAAGCACTACGTGACGTGGCGGCCGATCCATACGCCGGCGCCGGACTATCATCGGCCTGAATTTTTCGGGGACATTCGATTTGAATAAACAAGGACTCGTCCTATGCTGACGCTCGTCGACTGGCTGATTATCGTGTTGTTTTTCGCGGTGCTGATCGTGATCGGGGGTGTCACCTCCCGGCGCGCCGGCTCCAGCTCCAAGGAGTTCTTCCTGTCGGGCAACGCCATGCCGTGGTGGCTGCTGGGCATCTCGATGTGCGCGGCGACCACATCGACCAACTCGGCCAATCTCTTTACCGAGATCATCCGCAAGAACGGGATCTCCGGCAACTGGGTCTGGTGGGCGTTCCTGCTGACCGGGATGCTGACGGTCTTTGTTTACGCCAAGCTCTGGCACCGCACCGGCGCCAAGACCGACATCGAGTTCTACGAACTGCGTTACAGCGGCAAAGCCGCCGCTTTCCTGCGCGGGTTCCGCGCCCTGTATCTGGGTGTCTTTTTCAACACGATCACCACGGCACTGGTGATTCTCGGAGCCATCAAGATCGGCGTTGTGATGTTCGACATCTCTCCGTTGGCCATCATTCTGATCACTGCGGCCGTCACCGTCATCTACAGTGCGCTGGGCGGCATGCGCGGCATCGTCATCGCCGACTTCTTCCAGTTTGCCGTGGTTCTGATCGGCTCGTTGGCCGCGGCTGTGTTCGCCGTCAGATTGCCGCAGGTCAACGGTGTTGCCAACCTGTTCACGCATCCGGACATCGTTCCGAAACTGCGGTTCCTGCCGGATTTTGCCGACACCGACCTGCTGGTCTCGGTTTTCATCATCCCGGTCGCGATCCAGTGGTGGAACGTCTGGTATCCGGGGTCGGAACCCGGCGGCGGCGGCTATATCGCGCAGCGCATGCTCTCGGCCAAGAACGAGCGGCAGTCGGTGGGCGCCTCGCTGTTTTTCAATGTCGTGCACTACGGCCTACGCCCCTGGCCTTGGTATATGGTCGCCTTCTGCTCGCTGCTGGTCTTTCCTGATCTGGACGCCTTGCGCGCCGCCTTCCCGAACGTGGACGCGCGCATCATGGGGCATGACCTCGCCTATCCGGCCATGCTGACCCTGATGCCGGCGGGCATTGCCGGGCTGGTCGTGGCCTCGCTCTTGGGAGCTTTGCTCTCCACCCTCGCCTGCCACCTGAACTGGGGGGCGTCCTACGTGGTGAACGACGTGTATAAGCGGTTTGTCAAGCCTGAGGCCACGGAGCGCCAACTGGTGCTGGTCGGCAGAATCACCACGGTCTGCCTGATGGTGCTGGCCTGTCTGCTGGCACCGTTTCTCGAGAGCGCCAAAACCGCATTCGACCTGGTGCTGCAAATCGGCGCGGGCACGGGTCTGCTCTTCCTGTTGCGCTGGTTCTGGTGGCGCATCAATGCGTTCAGCGAGATCACGGCCATGGCGGTCTCGTTCTGCGTGGCTGTGTTCTTCCAACTGGTCTATCCGCATCTGGCCGGCCCGCCTGTGGCCCAGTGGCAGCGGCTGGTGATCGGCATCGTTGTCACGACCGCCGCGTGGGTCGGCGTCACGCTGCTGACCTGTCCGGTGGATGACCAGACGCTCTTCCGTTTCTGCACGCTGATCCGCGCGGGCGGTCCGGGCTGGAAAAAGATCGAGGCGCGCGCGGCGGCCTTGGGCACGCCCATTGCCCGGCCCACTGAGGTCTGGCCCGTGCCGTCCGGTCTGCTCTGCATGTCCCTCGCCTGCTGCGCGGTCTATGCCGTCATGTTCGCCGTCGGGGCGGGGCTGTATGGTTTCTATGTTCGGTCTGCCTGCTTGACCGGCGTGGCGCTGGCCGCGACGCTCGCGCTCTTTAGTGCCTTGCGGCTCGACAAGCACAATAAATAACAAGTTGTTTCTCACACGAAGCCACGAAGGGCACGAAGGTGGATGCCGTTTTAAAAGAAGCCTTTGTGGCCTTGGTGCCTTTGTGTGAGCTTGAATTGGGTTGCGGGCTACGCCCGCGTTAGAGTCTTGTCGGTAAAACAATCGAAAGAAGGATGAATACGGTGAACGCAAAAGAAGTCAAGGAACACGCCAGGAGGCTTGGTACCGACCTGGTCGGCATCGCGCCGATGAGCCGGTTCGAGGGCGCACCCAAACAGATGGACGCGCGCTACATTTTCCCCGGCGCGAAGTCGATGATCGTGCTGGGATTCCGCATCGCGCGCGGCACGTTGCGCGGGATCGAGGAGGGCACGCTCTTCAGCACTTACCCCTCGATGGGGTACGCCGCGCTGAATCAGGTGTACGGGCCGATGGTGCTGTGGAACCTGACGCGCCTGCTCGAGGACGAGGGCTATGAAACCATTCCTATGCTCAACGCCAACGGCGGCGAGGCCATCAATCCGGTGACCGGCAACTTCCGCAAGGGCTGGAGCCGGCCGGCGGCGGACGGCAAGCCCTATCCCGATGTCCTGGTGCATTTCCGACTTGCGGCCTATCTCGCCGGCCTGGGCGAGATCGGCTGGAGCAAGGTGTTTCTTACGCCGGAGTTCGGGCCGCGCCAGCGCTTCGCCATCCTGCTGACCGATGCCGAGCTGGAGCCGGATCCGATCTTCGAAGGGAAGATTTGCGACCGCTGCAAGCTCTGCGTGAAGCACTGCCACGGCAACGCCATCAGTATGGATGAAGCGGTGAAGGTCACGGTCGCCGGGCATGAGCTGGAGTGGAACAAGCTTGATCCGTTGGCGTGCGAGAAAGGCATTCAGGGTGGAACGAACAGAGAGCTGAGCCCGTTCGAAGGCGACTATCCCCGCATGTACGGCTACGGCCGCGCCATCGAAGGCGCGTGCGGCTGCATCCGCGCCTGCATGGTGCACCTCGAAGAGCGCCGCAAGATCAAGAATCTTTTCAAGAATAAGTTTCGTTCGGATCCGCAATGGGAGATCGACCGCTCGAAACCGTATGAACTGACGCCGGAAGTGGTCGAGTTTTATGAGAAAAACGGCAAGATAGAGGATTTTGAGGCGTACATCTCTTACAACAAACGGGATAACTACGGCACGGACAAGACGGAGGGCAAAGTCAATCCGCTGATCGATTGATTTTGTCTGTCCCCTGACGAGGGGGGGAAAGGTGGCTCCCCCGGATTTTTTGTTGAAACGATTGAGCAAGGAGGAACGATGAAGAAGCATGCAGTCTGCATCGCCGTTTCCGCGTGCGCGTGTTGCGTCATGTCTGCGCAGGTGGAGATCGTGTACACCTTTACCGACAAGCGGGTCGAAAAAAAGACCGTGACGATTGAGCCGGATACTGCGGATGTCGTGCGCGTGCATATTCCGCAAGCGGAGTTGCCGCCGGACCTCAACACTGTGACCGTCCTGCCGGACTTTGCGGTGGCACAGACGGGGGAAGAGGGCTATTTCGTCATGCCGAACGGAGAATACGGCACCTTCCGTGAGCAGAACGGCGAGCGTACGGCGAAAGGCGCCATGCCGATGCCGATCTTCGGCATGAAGAATCCCCGTGCGACTTTTGTGGCGATCGTGACCGGCACGCCGTATGACTTCACCCTGATAACCAGCGTGAAGGACGGTCAGTACACCATTCTGCCGCGTTTCGAATATCGGGGTCTGCCTGCCTATGACGATCTGACGGTGGCGTATCACCTTCTGAAAGGCGATCAGGCCGACTATTCGGGCATGGCCCGCAAATACCGCGACTATCAACTGGCGCGGAAAGCCTGTATCCCGCTCAAAGAACGGATGAAAACGCGGCCCGAACTGGCTTATGCCGCTCGCAGTCTGGAACTGCGCATCCGGCAAGGCTGGAAGCCCGTGCCCACACCCGTGGAGCACCAGACGCGACAGACAGAGCCGCCCATGAAGGTCGCGGTGACCTTTGATCGGGTGGGCGATATTCTTGACGAACTCAAGCGGCAGGGGGTTGATCGCGCGGAAGTCTGCCTGGTGGGATGGAACCAGAAGGGCCACGACGGATGCTACCCGGATCTTTTCCCGGTGGAAGAACAGTTGGGCGGCGAGGTGAAGCTCAGGGCGTTGATCAAGAAGGCGCAGGCGATGGGCTTCCAGATCGTCTGCCACAACAACAATTCGGATGCCTACATGATTGCCGATTCATGGGACGCGGAATTCATCGCCAAGAACCCGGACGGATCGCTGTCCACCCATTCGGCTTGGAGCGGCGGCCGCATGTACAACATCTGTCCGCAGCGCGCCTACGAGCGCTTCCAGCCGAAAGATGTGAGAGCGATTGCCGACCTCGGGTTCCGCGGCCTGCACTATACGGACGTGTTGACGGTGGTGCCGCCGCGCGCCTGTTATGACCCGCGTCATCCGGTCAACCGCAATCAGGCGGCTCGCTGGGTCGAAAAAATGCTGACAGAGGTGCAGGCAGTGTTCGGCGGTGCCGCCTCGGAGGGTGGACATGATTTCTGCTGCGGCGTCCTGGATTATGCGCTCTATGCCTCCATCGTCCCGCCCAAGCCGCATCCGCTGGTCGATCGGTTTGTGCCCTTCTGGCAACTGGTCTATCACGGCATCATCATGAGCAATCCGTTCCCGCCAACGTGTAACTACACGATCAAAGATGACGCCACGCGCCTGATGCTGACCGAATTCGGCGGACGGCCGTTCTTTTATTTCTACTCCAACTTCCTCGACAGGGGAAACGCCTGGATGGGCACGCAAGATATCACCTGCGAGACTGACGAGGCGCTTAAGGCCAGTGTCGCCAAGATCAAAGAGGGCTATGACGAGTTCACGGCGCGCGCGCATCTCCAGACGGAATTCATGGAGCGTCACGAGCGTGTGGACACGGATGTGTACCGGACGGTGTACGCTGACGGTTCTGAGATGATCTGCAATTACCGGCAGACCGCATTTGACTACAAGGGGAGAACGGTCGCGCCGCTGCGGCATATCTTGACAGGGCCGTGAACGGTCGCCGGCGCCACACGCCGGTACGGGTGCGATTCAGCCTTGTTGAATTCGCCCCCGGAGGGGGGCCAGGATCGAGGAAACGGGAGTTAATCACGGATGAAGTGCGATACAGTGCCGGGACTTGTCATGGCAGGCAGCACCTTCTTGGCCGGCGCGGATGAAGTCGCGCCGGTGGGATCCCCGGCCGCCGGCGTGGGGTGCTCGAAGACGTTGCACAGGTCGATGAAATGCTCCTGAGCGGCGGAGCGCTCCTTCAGTTCCTCCTTACGCCACTAGGCGATGAACTCGGCAACGGTCATAACGCGGTCGGTGTACCACCGGCGGGGGACGGCGGCAAGCGCGTACCGGGAAAAAGAACGGACGGCGGATCAGATTGAAGCGGCTAGGGGGAATTGTTATGATGCCGACCATCTGGTCTCGCTCGGGGCGGACCCCACTCGACGTTGCGGACGCGTCGGGGGAAAGCACCAAGATCGGCATTCAGGCGCCGACCACCGTTTTGGCGGAAGTCAAGCGTAGCGCCAACACCTATCAGGAATACGGTCATGAAGTTTGCCATCGGCTATCAGCACACGGAGGAGGGCGAGCCGTTCTCGGCGATCGTGGCCGATTACCGTGACCGCATCGGCGAGGTCTACTTCCCTTGGGTCGGACAGCCCTCCGGACGCCCGCTGCTGGGATACGGAACCGAAGCCACGCCTGATGAGGTTCGGTTGACGCTGGAGAGTGAGCTGCTGGCTTTTCGGCGCATGGGTGTCAAGCTCGACCTGCTTCTCAACGCCAACTGCTATGGGGCGCGAGCCGTCAGTGTAGGGTTGGCCGATGAGGTCGCGTCGATCATCGAGCATCTCGGCGAACGAGGCTGCGCACCGGATATCGTGACGGCCGCGTCGCCGATGATCGCGCACACGGTCAAAACGCGCTTCCCCGGCATCGAGGTGCGCGCGTCGGTCAACATGCGCATCGGCACGACGCAGGCGATGGGTTATGTGGCCGACCTGTTTGACAGCTTCTATCTGCAACGCGACCAGCAACGCGATCTCGGCCATGTGCGGAAGGTCCGCGCGTGGTGCGACCGGCACGGCAAAAAGCTTGGCCTGCTGGCCAACAGCGGCTGCCTGCGCTTCTGCCCGGGCCAGACCTTCCACGACAACCTGATCGCGCATAGTGCGGAAGCCGAAGGAATGGAGAATCTGCCGGACTGGAATCCGCACGTCTGCTGGAGCCTCTACCGTGATCCTGCGCAACTTGTGGAGATTCTGCGCGCGACATGGATTAGGCCTGAAGACCTGCACCTGTACGAGGGTTTGATCGACACGGCGAAGCTCGCGACCCGCCAGCACGCGCATCCGCGCAGGGTCATTGGCGCGTATGCGGAAGGCCGCTTCAGCGGCAACCTGCTCGATCTGTTGGAGCCCGGTTATGCGCCCGCCTTCGCGCCGCGCGTCATCGACAACGCGGCGTTTCCCGCCGACTGGGCCGAACGCGTGAGCCGCTGTTCAGGGGAGTGCGAGGCTTGCGCCTACTGCCGCGAGGTGCTGGCTCAGGTCGTGAAGTCGATCCCTTTTTAACCGAAGCGTAGTTCGTCATTGACCGCTGGCTCACGGAATGTTTATGATGGCTCGCAGAGGGAGCTTACTGTGTCTCAGGGTACGTAAAGATCCGCCGGCAGGCGTGGTCAGGCAGGAGGCATCGCATGAGCATGAAACATTGGTGTGCGACGGGTGCCGTGTGTTTGGCGATGGCTGGCGGCGGCGAGGCCGGGTTGCTGTATTACGACGGACAGGGGAGTGAAGGTTC
>DAOTKE010000068.1:0-17936 GCA_035449085.1 Kiritimatiellia bacterium
CCCGCGTGTGCGGCATGACAACCGAAACAATGTCACAATCCTGACACACACCCCACGCATCCTTGAATAAGTCTGCCTTATTGATTGATGTTTAGAGTCCAGTAAAACAAGTAGGCATGTTATAGGTGAAAATATTACATATGCGTGTCGGTAGAAACTGGACGCATACGGGCGGCCTCGCGGCCCCGGCGGTATTCCGGGGCATAGATCGCCGCATCGCGGACCACGCATCCGCCTCGCCCCACGACGTCTTTCATGATCTGAGAGCACATCGAACAGGTGACACAGCATTTGTCCGGGATCATTCCGCCACGCCGTAAAATATCGTGCGGAGCATCGGGGTATGCAAACGAGGAACGTCCGAAACCGACAAGGTCACACCAGCCTTCACGGATCAATCCGGCCGCGACCTGCGGGGCCAGGTGCCGCAGCCAAGAGAGCGCGGCGGTGATGACCGGTGTGCCCTGTGCCGCACGGCGCACGGCGCGCACGGTCTCCTGAAAGCGCACGACGCCGCACAACGGATCTTCTGGTGGTGGCGGGCACCCGGCGAGCGCACGGTCATGCGGCCGGTTCAGGTGAGGTTGAAAACGGGGGTATCCCATGGAGATATTGTGAAGCGGCGTGCCCTTGGCGGTCAGTTCGCCGATTAAGCGTAGTGGTTCCGTAAGGTCCGCTTGCCAGGGGCCTTCACACTCTGCAACGCCCCAGCCGTACGGATAGGCAGTGGGTTCAAGAACCGTCAGGCGTGAGGCCACCCACATGTCGCGGGCGAGCGTCTGGCGCATGGCCCCCATGCAGACTTTCAGAAAGCGCGTGCGATTCTCATACGATCCGCCGAATCGTCCCTCGCGCCGGCGCGCACCGAGCAATTCAGCCACGAGATAGCCGTGCACGGCTTTCATGTCGACACCGTCGAACCCGGCACGTTCGGCCAGTTTGGCGGTTGCCACAAACGACTCAACCAGCCGGTCGAGCGCGTCATCGCTGATCGGCTCGCTGACCGGCATTTCAGGCATGGCCTGTTCAAGCAACGGATTGCGCTGTGCCGTGATCGGCGCGGGTTTCCCCTGCGGCCGGCTGTAACGTCCGCTGTGGGTCAACTGCAAGAGCAACGTCACCTCGCCGCAACCGGTTTCACGCGCCGCTTGACGCGTCTCCTCAACCAGTCGCTGCCAGGCAGCGAGATTCCGGCCGGTGAGCATCATCTGGCGCGGCCCGGAACGCCCCTCCGGCACGACGGCGACCGACTCGAACCAGATCAATGCACTGCCGCCGGCCGCATAACGCCGGTAGCGGCGGAAGGTCAGTTCGCTCGGTGTCCCGTCGTCGTCACAAGCGTCCACGCCCTCCATGGGCTGGACCACAAACCGGTTCGCCAGTTTGCGTCCGGCGACCACTAACGGTTGCCCCAACGGCGACAGGTCATCACTCCAAGGCAACGCGGCACCGACACGTGCCAGTTCGGTCTCCAGATCTTCCCGGGTCTTCAGATTGAAACGCTTCATGCCTTCACCCTTTTGCTGGTCTCCCCCAAAACACCATTCACAGATCGCGCGTGATGAGCGATACTATACCACATGGACATACCTGTCACCACCGCTATCCGTGCGTTGCGCGCGGGTCAGGCTGCATTTACACCCTACGTGTACGACTATGTGGAGCACGGCGGCACCGACCGTGCCGCTCATGAACTCGGGATCGGCGAACACGAGACGGTCAAAACCATCGTGATGGAGACCGATGCCAAGAAGCCTTTCATCGTGTTGATGCACGGCGATCGTGAGATTTCGACGAAGCAGATGGCGCGCCTGTTGGGCGTGAAATCGGTCGCGCCCTGCTCGCCTGAAGACGTCACGCGGCACACCGGGTATAGGGTGGGGGGAACCAGTCCTTTCGGTACACGTAAACCGCTGCCGGTCTATGCCGAGGCGTCGCTCTTCGATCTGCCCTGCCTCTACATCAACGGCGGGCGGCGCGGCCTGCTGGTAAAAATCACGCCGGACGTGCTGGATCGGCTACTGCATCCGCAACGGGTTCAGGTGGCGATCTGACCGGTGCGGGCGAAGCCCGCAATCTTAGTTCATTAGTTGGTTAGTGCATGTGGACAACTAAGGGACGAGGTAATTTAAGGCACTGCCGGGACTGCGGGTACTGCGGGCGGGGGCGGCGCAGAGCGCCGCCGCGGGCAAGCAAACGCTTTCCCCTCCCAGCGCTTCGCAAACCCGATGACACAAGAGCTGGCGGGCGGTTCAGCGCACACTCAAACGCATGGAGCAGAGCACGCGAGAAAACATCTTCCGCTCGCTGCCGGACACCAAGCGTCGTAAGCCGTTGACCAAGAAGGTGCTAGCCTTATCTTAGCACCATTCGGGACAGGTCTTTAGACGCTCTCCGATTCCACCCCGAAAAACACGCTCTAAGGCCAAATAATCAAGCTGAAATACCGACAACTCCTTGATATGCAGACCGTTATCGATGCTTAGCGTCGACAGCCCCCAAAAAACGCTGTGCCCTCTGCGTTACTGTTCGCGCAAACGGAACACGAGGGTCAGGCGCGCGGCCGATTCCACCGGACGCCCGCCACGCGTGGCCGGATTGAAGCGCGCCTGGGCGGCGGCGCGCTCGGCGGCGCGGTCCAGCTCCGGGAAGCCGCTGGACCGGATCAGCGTGACCCCGACCGCACGGCCGTCGGCGGCCACCCGCACATCCAGGACCACGGTGCCTTCTTCACCGCGACGCCGCGCACCGAGCGGGTAGACCGGACGGATCGCGCGGTCCAGTGACGGCTGGGCGTCGATGTGGCCCGCGGCTCCGCCGTCGCCGGCCGACGCCTCACTCTCCACGGAAGGCATGGATTGGGGTGCGGTCAGCCGCGTGGGGTCTGCCACGGACGGCTGCGGCGCGGTGCGTGGCTGCGGCGCGGCAGGTGGTGTTTCAGGCGGTGGTGGCTGGGGGATGGGGGGCGGCTCGGGAATGGGCACGGGGGCTGGTTCGGCCCTCGGTTCGGGGATTGGCTCGGGGGGCGGTAAGGGCGGCGGGAGCGGCAGGTCGGGGAGCACTTCGGTGAAATCCGGTTTCTCTGGCAGTTCCTGTAGCGGCTGCGGCTCCGGCTCGGGGATGGCCAGCGGCGGCACCTCCGGCTCGGCGGGCGCGGAAGACGCACCGGGCGACATGTGTTCATTTTCCGAGAGGGACAGTTGGACGGATGTGAGCAGCAACTCGGGCGTCGTGTCGGAGGAATCGTCATCGGCCTCTCGAAGCGCGGCCCTGCCCAGCAGCAGCAAGCCCAGAAGGTGCAATACTGCCGAGAGGGTGAAACTGATGAGATGGTTGTACGGAATGGTCATGCATCCGTTCGGGTGGTGGGACGGTCAACGTGGCGGTGCGGCGGTTTCCCCGCTGACCTGAAACGCGACCTGTTCCACGCCGCCGTTCTTGAGTTTGCCGAGCAGTTCGATGCCGGTGCCGAGCGCGGCGGCGCGATCCGCACTGATCAGCACCGGGACGGGGTTTTCGCGCCAGCGCGTGACCGTCGCGAGCACCAGGTCGTCGAGCGCCATCGGCTCCTTGTTCAGGGCCAGCGAGTTGTCCGCCGACACCGTGATGACGAGTGTGTCGCCCTTGAGCAGCGTGCCGCGCGCGGACGGCAGATCCACCTTGAGGCCGCGGTGCACAGACATCGAGAAAACCGCATAGACAAAGACCACGAGGATCAGGAACATGACATCCATCAAGGAGATCATTTCCATGCGGGCTTTGCGCTCCTCATACCCTGAGTTCAGTCGCATTGTGCTCTCCTTGGGCCGCGCGGCCCGGCAATGGCTGCTCATTGCGGCGGGGGCGTGGCGGACTTTGCGAGCCCGGTGTTGTAGGCCAGTTCAAAGTGGTGGGCGGCCTGTTCAAGTTCGGTCGTACGGCGCTTGAGCTGCGCCACCATGAAGTTGAACGGGAAGAGGCAGCAGATCGCCACCACCAGACCGGAGGCGGTGGTGATGAGCGCTTCGGCGATGCCGGCTGTGGCACCGGTGGGGTTCTCTATGCCGGCGGCATGAAGCATGTTGAAGGTGTTGATGATGCCGGTGACCGTGCCCAAAATGCCGAGCATCGGCGCGACGGTGATGGTCGTGTCGAGCACGGATAGGCCGCGGCGCAAGTGATCCAGCTCAAGCTGCGAGGCCGCTTCAAGCGTCTCCTGGAAACCGGCCGCGCGGTTCTCCAGCGCACGGCAGAAGATCCGGCAGATCGGCGAGTCGGCGGCGCGGGCGACCGCGATCGCCTCGTCAAACCGGCCCTCGCGCGTCAGGCTGAGGATCTCCTTCTGGCGGTTGCGGAAATAGAAGTTCGCGGTATTGTATTTCCAGAAGGTGAAGAGGCGTTCGAAAATGACGGTCAAGGCCACGAGTGAGCAGGCCAGGATCGGCCACATCACCGGACCGCCGCGCTCGAACAAGGTGAAGGCGACATCGAAGAGGCCTCGGGTGGCCTCAGGCGTACTCTGTGCAAGAAAAACCATAACGACCTCAGGTCAAAAGCCGCATGCGGCGGCCATGCGTGCACCCGGCTCTCGGCCGGCAACCACCGCTGTAAACGCGGGACGCGCGCCGTCGGTTCACATGACCTTCATTTTCGGCAGATCCTGGATGTCCACGTAACCCACCAGCAGGCCGCTGGCATCGACCACCGGCAGGTCATCGATCTTGTATTTCTCGAAAACGCGCAGCACGTCCACCGCGTAAGCGTCGTCCGTCACCGAGATCGGGCGCTGCGTCATGACGTCCCGAATGGGGAGTTGCAGGATTTCCCGACCCTCGGAAAGCAGTCGCCGCAGGTCACCGTCCGTGAAAATGCCGGCCAGCCGCCCGTCGGCGTGGGCGACCAGGGCGGCGCCGCTCTTGGCGGTGGTCATGGCCATGATGCCGTCCATGACCGTTGCGGAGAGCGCCACGCGCGCCAAGTGCTCGCCGGTGCGCATGATGTCGCGAACGCGCAACACCAGTGCGCGGCCGATCGCGCCGGCGGGGTGCAGGCGGGCGTAGCGCTCCTTGTTGAAGTGCCGGGCCTCGATCAGGACCATGGCAAGCGCGTCGCCCACGGCCAATGTGGCGGTCGTGCTGGTGGTCGGCGCCATGCCGAAGGGGCAAGCCTCCTGGCCGATGCAGACGCGGAGCACGACGTCACTCAGGCGGGCGAGGGTGCTGTCGGCGTTGCCCACCATGCCGATCACGCGGATCCCGAGGCGGCGCACGGCGGGAATCAGCTTGATGACTTCGTCGGACTCCCCTGAAAAGCTGAGCGCCAGCAGGACGTCTTGCTCGGCGATCATGCCGAGGTCGCCGTGCATTGCCTGGATCGGGTTCATGATCACGCTGGTCGAGCCGGTACTGGCCAGCGTAGCGGAAATTTTTTCGGCGATATGCAGGTTCTTGCCGACGCCGGTCACGACGATCTTGCCGCCGTTCTCGAGGGTGTCAATCACCAAGCGTACCGTCGCGAGAAAACCGTCGCCCAGCGCGGCCTGCGCGCGCCGCAGGCCCTCGATCTCGATGTCAAGGACTTGCCGGGCGCGTGAAAGGATTGCAGTGTTGTCCATAAATCAGCTACAGGTTATCCGGTTCTGGCGGCGGCGTCAGGCGCGAGTCGTCGCCTGTGAGTGTTGAGTCCAGTGTAACGCAAAGAGGCGGATTCGCAACAGGTCTTTTTGATCTTGCCGGGAATTGCGGCAGGGGACTAAAATCAAGATCGACGGGTTTTAACGTGCTGTCAGTCGTGTGTGTGAAAGGAGTTTATCATGAAAAGCTTTGATGTCCAAACAACCGCACACAGCCAATGCATCAACATTACCGATCATGTCCAGAAAGCGGTCCAGGCTCTCGGCATCACCGATGGCGTCATAACGGTCTTTACGCCCCACACGACCTGTGCGGTGACCATCAATGAGAACGAAGATCCGCATGTGGCGAGCGACCTCCTGATGCAGCTCGAGGCCCTTGCGCCTTGGAAGAACGCGGCCTATAAGCACGCCGGCGGGAACACCGCGGCGCACGTGAAAGCCACGTTGGTCGGCTCCTCCGCACAGATCCTTGTGGCGTACGGGAACCTGCAGCTCGGCATGTGGCAGGGCATTTATCTCTGCGAGTTCGACGGCCCCCGAATCCGGCACGTATGGGTGCAGTAACGGAACGGTTACGGCGCGAAGGCGAGCCCGAGTGACGCGCCGGTGGCGACGATGTGCTTTGCCGCTGCGGCGTATTCCTCGGCGCCTTTCAGGTGCTCGATCATCAAGGGCGGCGGTTCCGGCAGCGCCGCGAGCCGCCGCAGGAAGGTGGCGTAATCGAGCACGCCGGTTCCGGGGCGCACCTCCCGGAAGTGCACATTCAGCTCGATTTCCCACGCCAGGTCCTTGGCATGGCAGCTCACGATCCACGGCCCCAGCAGATCGAAGCAGGCGTGGAGCAGGTCGGTGTTGCGGTAGATCTTTTCCGGCGAGTTGATGAGGTTGCAGGGGTCCAGATGTACCGCGAAGCCGGGACGGTCGACGGCCTTGATCAGCGCGAGATACCGCTCCGGCGTTTCAGGCATGCACCACCCCATCATTTCGTAGGTGAACTTCGCGCGTTTCGGCCTGACCGCGTCGATAATCGCCCGGGCGTTTTCGACGGCGGCATCGAAAAAGGCAGGCGTGAAATTGTCGGGGTGCGGGCCGTACCACACATCCGGGTTGAAAGAGCCCGCGATGTCCACGCAGCAGCGTGCGCCGACCTCGTCGGCCAGCGCCAGCCCCTCCTTGACGTTGGCGAGGTTCTTTTTCCGCTTCACCGGATCGGGGTCGGTCAGGTTGCACCAGCGGCCGACCTCGGCGATCACCACGTCGGCCTCACGGAAGGCGGTCTCGATCGCACGGAGACGTGCCGTATCAGTCACGGCAACCGCAGGGCAATAGGCGGCCCCGTATCCCTGGGCCCGATGCCAGCGGGCCAATTCCACAGGATCATCCGTTTGAATAAAGGCCGGGGCGCCCAACCGCAGCCTTCGAGAGGGGGCGGTTGCGCCTGCGCCAGTGGCCAACGCCACACCGGCTGATCCGGCGGTCTGCATGAAATGTCGGCGCGTCACGAAAGAAGATTTCATAATACATATCCTGACACACCCCAGGACTTGGGTCAAGGCAGGGCCGAGGGCCGACGCCCCTTAAAATTAACTCATTACGCCAGAACGGCGTTCATAGGGATGATCAAGATGATGATGCTTAAGATTAAGACTGGTGGCCGGTCATCGTCGTGATCTCAATCCGAATCTTAATCTTATTCTCCATGACCCACCGTGGCACGTTGATTCACAGCATCCAGACACTAACCCAAAAAAGGGGATTACCAAAAAAGTTTCCGTCGGGGTTGACAATCGAGGGGGCATGCGGTACCCTAACCAAGTTTTCTTTTTCCCGGGGTTGTGCCTTGGGGAGGCGGAAAACGGACATTGGCAAGGTTTGGCGGACTCCTGCACGATGTCCCGGTGGATCTCGTGAAGCCACCGGGTCTATTGGGCAAGGGGTTCTTTGCCCCACAAGGGGCGATGGACAGGGCCAACATAGCTCAGTTGGTAGAGCACTTCCTTGGTAAGGAAGAGGTCGGCAGTTCGATTCTGCTTGTTGGCTCCAGCTTTGACGATGGATTTTTTGTCACTACTCACAGGAGGAAACCTAACATGGCGAAAGAGACATTTGTTCGCGAGAAGCCTCACGTCAACGTCGGCACGATCGGCCACGTCGACCACGGCAAAACCACGCTGACCGCAGCGATCACCAACGTTCAGTCCCTCAAAGGTTTTTGCGCCCCGATCTCCTACGATCAGGTGGCGAAGGCTTCCGAGTCTGCGGGCCGCCGCGACCCCACCAAGATTCTGACGATTGCCACGTCCCACGTTGAGTACGGCACCCCAAACCGTCACTACGCCCATGTGGACTGCCCCGGCCACGCCGACTACGTGAAGAACATGATCACCGGTGCCGCGCAGATGGACGGCGCGATCGTGGTCGTGAGCGCGGCGGACGGGCCGATGCCGCAGACCCGCGAGCACATCCTGCTGGCCCGTCAGGTCGGCGTGCCCGCGATCGTGGTTTTCCTGAACAAGGTTGACCTGGTTGACGACCCCGAGCTGCTGGATCTCGTCGAGATGGAGATCCGCGAGCTGCTTTCGAAGTATGAGTTCCCCGGTGATGAGATCCCGATCATCCGCGGTTCCGCTCTGCCGGCCACCAAGGCCACGAGCCCCGATGATCCGGCCTGCGAGTGCATCACCAAGCTGATGGAGGCGCTGGACAGCTACATTCCCGAGCCGCAGCGCGCGCTGGACAAGCCGTTCCTGATGCCGATCGAGGACGTGTTCTCGATCGAAGGCCGTGGCACGGTGGTGACCGGCCGTGTCGAGCGCGGCGTCATCAAGGTGGGCGAAGAAGTCGAGATCATCGGCCTGCGTCCGACCGTCAAGACGACCTGCACGGGCGCCGAGATGTTCCGCAAGCTGTTGGATCAGGGTCAGGCCGGCGACAACATCGGCTGCCTGCTGCGCGGCACGAAGAAAGAGGAAGTCGAGCGCGGTCAGGTTCTGGCCAAGCCCGGCTCGATCACGCCGCACACCGAGTTCAACGGCGAAGTGTACGTCCTCAGCAAGGAAGAGGGCGGCCGCCACACGCCGTTCTTCAAGGGCTATCGTCCGCAGTTCTACATCCGCACGACCGACGTCACGGGCGACATCACGCTGCCCGAGGGTGTTGAGATGGTCATGCCCGGCGACAATATCTCGATCGCCGTGAAGCTGATCTCGCCGGTCGCGCTGGAGGACAAGATGCGTTTCGCCATTCGCGAAGGCGGCCGCACGGTCGGCGCGGGCACGGTGTCCAAAGTTGTGAAGTAAGCGAGCTTCCTGTGAGCGTGTCCGTCCGGGGCGTTTCGGTGCCCCGGGCGCGGCACGGGTTTGAGAAGCAGAAGCAAAGAGGCAAGTATGCCGAGAGAATTAGCCATCATGGCTTGTACCGAGTGCAAGCGCCGCAATTACACGACAACGCGCAATAAGCGTACGATGACGAACCGTCTGGAGATGAAGAAGTATTGTCCGACGGAGAAGAAGCGCACCTTGCACCGCGAAACGAAGTAATCGCCACCGAGGATGTTTTTAGGCCAGTAGCTCAATTTGGCAGAGTACCGGTCTCCAAAACCGGGCGTTGGGGGTTCGAGTCCCTCCTGGCCTGCCAGTTTAGAACGGGCATCTGTCGCCGTCCCATCCGGGGAGCGGCAACAGGTTTTCTCTTTTTGAGCGCAGAATGACCGAAGGGTCCTGGAACATGAGTAACGTGAAGCAAATCATCCAGAGTCTGGGGGCGTATCTCGGCGACGTCGGAATCGAGTTTAAAAAGATCGCTTGGCCTGATCGTCAAGAGCTGGTCGATTCAACGATCGTAGTGATCGCGTTTATCGTGATCCTGGCGGTGGTGGTGCTGTGCTGCGACAAGACCATCCTGTTTTTCCTGCAGTTGATCCATGCCTAGCGCGGGGTGCCGTTCATGACGAAACAATGGTTTGTGCTTCACACCTTGACCGGTCAGGAGCAGAAGGTCAAGCGCTCGATCGAGGCGCGCGTGCGGATCGAGGAGATGGGGGAGTTCATCGGCGAGGTCGTGATCCCCACTGAGAAGGTCTCCGAGGTGAAGAACGGGGTCAAGACGACCGTCACCCGCAAATTTTTCCCTGGTTACGTGTTGATCAATCTGGCTCTATATGATGAGAACCGTAACGTGTTGGAGCCTACCTGGCGCTTTCTCAAAGAGACGGCCGGGGTGATCGGGTTCCTTGGCGGCGAGCGTCCGCTGCCGCTGCCGGCGAATGAGGTGGACGCCATCGTCAACCAGGTGGCGGACAAAGGTAAAGAAAAGGCCAAGCCCAAGGTTCAGTTCGAACCGGGCGAGACCGTGAAGATCATCGACGGCCCGTTCATGAGTTTCAACGGCACTGTCGATGAAGTGGATCCCGACCGTGGCAAGCTGAAGGTCTCTGTGGCGATCTTCGGGCGTTCAGCTCCGGTCGAGCTGGAGTATTGGCAGGTCGAGCGCGCGGTGAACGAGAACGCGTAGCCGTCCGGCCGATCCCGTTGCGCCTTGCGCGCGGCGGCGGCTCGTCAACTGTGGCCCGTCTGTACCGGTGGGGATGCCGGGAGGGCCGCGACAGACACAACAGGTAAAGTATGGCGAAGAAAGTCACGGGTATCGTGAAACTGCAGATTCCCGCCGGTGCGGCGAATCCTGCGCCGCCGGTGGGCCCCGCGCTGGGTTCCCAAGGCGTCAACATCATGGCGTTCTGTAAAGAATTTAACGCCAAGACTCAAGACAAGGCCGGTCTGATCATCCCCGTGGTCATCACGGTGTATGCGGACCGCAGCTTCTCCCTCGTGTTCAAGAGCCCGCCCGCTGCCGCACTGCTGAAGAAAGAGGCCGGGCTGGCCAAGGGCTCCGGGGTCCCCAACCGCGACAAGGTCGGCAAAGTCACGCGCGAGCAGATCCGCAAGATCGTCGAGATCAAGAAGGCGGATCTCAACGCGACGGACGAGGCGGCCGCGATGCGGATGATCGAAGGTACCGCGCGCAACATGGGTATCGAGGTGGTTGACTAAGCAGGGGGACACGGATCATGGCAAAACATGGCAAACGATACAATGATGCGTTGAAAAAGGCCCCGACTGCACCGGTCAGCCTGGAACAGGCGGTGGCGTTCGTGAAAGCCAACGCCAACGCGAAGTTCGACGAGACGGTGGAAGTCGCGATGCGCCTCGGCGTGGACATCAAGAAGTCCGACCAGACTGTGCGCGGCACGGTCAATCTGCCGCACGGTACCGGTAAGACGGTCCGCGTGGTCGTGTTTGCGGCCGGCACGCATGCCGACGAGGCGAAAGCGGCGGGCGCGGATGAGGTTGGTTACGAGGATCTGATTGAAAAGGTCAAGAACGGCTGGACCGACTTTGATGTGGCGATTGCGACCACGGACGCGATGAAGGAAGTGCGTAAGATCGCCCGTGTGCTCGGTCCCCGCGGCTTGATGCCGAATCCCAAGACCGGCACGGTGACGGACGATACGGCGGCGGCTGTCAAGGCGGCCAAGGGCGGCAAGGTCGATTTCCGTATGGACCGCACCGGCAATGTCTGCGTGCTCTGCGGCAAGTGCAGCTTTGACGTCGACAAGCTGGTCGGGAACATCAATGCCATCGTGGCGGCGGTTCAGGCCGAGCGCCCGGCGGCGGCGAAAGGAACGTTCATCCGATCCCTCACGGTCAGTTCGACGATGGGCGTGGGTGTGCGCGTGCAGCTCAAGTCCGAGGATTCGATTTAATCACGGGAGAAGGGTGACATGAGAACCGAAAAACTTTCTATCCTGAATGAGGTCATCGAGCGCGTCAAGGCGTCTGATTTCTGCTTTATCCTGAATTACGGCGGGCTGAAGGTCACGCAGTTGACCACGCTGCGTCAGAGCCTCTCCAAGCTGAATTCGCGCGCCATGGTGGTGAAAAACACCTATCTGGGCAAAGCCGCGAAGGAGCTGGGCTGGAACGACGTGTCCGCGCTGCTCACCGGGCCGACGGCGGTCGTGACGGGCAGCGGTGACGTGGCCGAAGTGGCTAAGGTGCTGGTGGCTTTCGTGAAGCAGAATGACAAAGCGGCGATCAAGGGTGCCACCCTTGAGGCGGCGCTGTTGTCGGCGGCGGACGTCGAGGACCTTTCGAAGGTGCCGTCGAAGGACGCCATGCGCGGCATGCTGTTGGGCACGCTGCAGGCGCCGGCGACGAGCCTGGTGCGCGTGCTGAACGCGCCGCTGTTGAACGTGCTCTACGCCCTGAAGGCGTATGAGGAGAAAAAAGACGGATCTGCGGCATAAACAAGTGTCGTAAAAACCGACGGCGCGGGTGTCGGCGGGTGTCGATGCCCCCGTGCGCCATACGGCGTGAGCGGCTCCTTCATGAGGAGTGGCGCCAGCGGGAACCCCGCCCGCGGATTGACGCGTGCGGTTGCACAAAAAAAGGAACAAAACCATGACGAACGAAGAAGTGATTGATTTTCTGAGCAACCTCTCGGTGCTCGAGATCTCCAAGCTGGTCAAGGCTCTGGAAGAGAAGTGGGGCGTCACCGCCGCTGCTCCCGTGGCGGTTGCCGCCGCTCCGGCCGCCGCTGCCGCTCCGGTCGAAGAGAAGACCGAGTTTGACGTGATCCTGGCCGACGCCGGCGCGAACAAGATCGGCGTGATCAAAGAAGTGCGCGCGATCACGGGCCTCGGGCTGAAGGATGCCAAGGATCTGGTCGAGGCCGCTCCGAAACCGGTGAAGCAGGCTGTCTCCAAGGACGAGGCCGCGAAGCTGAAAGAGCAGCTTGAGAAGGCCGGCGCCAAAGTCGAAGTGAAGTAAACCGCTTCACTTGAAAATGTGGGGACTGCCCGGTGATGACGCGGGCAGTCCTCGCTTTCCTTCAACGCGCCGTGTGCGCCGAGAGGGAAGAAGCCCGACCCGTCATCATTTTCGTGTTTGTCAAAAAAGAGACAAAGCGCACCCGAACGCCTGATGGTGCTTGCGCTGGCCGAAGTGTGAATCAGTTAACCAAGTGGCCGCTTACCACACTTCCATTCATAACCGGCCGGTTGAAAACGGTGTCAGGGCGGACGGCGGGCGACGGGGCGGAAGGCTCCCGCGTGCGAGGTCTTTGAGTTGACAACTCTCGTCGACAACATTCCAACCTGAGGTAGGCAATGGTTGAACGTAAAGTTTTCGGCAAGCTGAAGCCCGTGATTCAGCCGCCCGATCTGATCGCCATTCAGACAAAGTCGTATCAGGATTTTCTGCAGATAGACGTCGCGCCCGGCAAGCGCGAGGAAAAGGGCTTGCAGGCCATTTTCCATGAGGTGTTCCCGATCGACAGTTACGACGGGCGCTACACCCTCGATTTCGTTAAGTATGAACTGGGCGAGCCCAAGTGTGACGCGCTGACCGCTTTGGCCGATGGCAACACATACGCCGCGCCGCTGCATGCGACCTTCCGCCTCAAGGACGGCGACGAGATCCGTGAAGAAGATGTCTACATGGGCGAGATCCCGCTCATGACCCGCGACGGCGCCTTTGTCATCAACGGTGCCGAGCGCGTGATCGTCTCGCAGTTGCACCGCTCCCCCGGCATCTGTTCGGAGCAGGCCTCCCATCCCAACGGACAGACGCTCTACTCCGTCCGGCTGATCCCTGACCGCGGGTCGTGGATCGAAATCCAGTTTGACTCCAGCGACATCATGTGGGTCTATATGGACCGCCGCCGTCGCCGCCGTAAGTTCTATGCGACAACTTTCCTGCGGGCACTCGGGTATGGAACGGACGAGGACATTCTCAAGCTGTTTTATACCTTCCGCAAACTGAGCGTTAAGGGAACGCATACCGCCGAAGAGCTGGAACACCTGATCATGAAGGACGACCTGGTCGATGTCGAATCGCAGGCCGTTCTGGCGCGCCGTTACGATCCGATCACGCCGGCACTGCTGGAACAGATTGCCGCTGCCGAAATCAAGGATGAGGTCGAGGTGGTGGACGTCTCGGTCGATGAAGGTGTGTTGATCAAGACCCTGCGCGAGGATGCGAAGGCCAACATCCATTCGGAAGAGGATGCGCTCAAGGACATCTACAAGCGCCTGCGTCCTGGCGATCCCGCGACCTCCTCGAACGCGAAGACCCTGCTCAAGCGGCTCTTTTTTGAACCGCGCCGTTACGATCTGGGCAAAGTCGGGCGCCACAAGATCAACCAGAAACTGGGGTTGTCAGGCAAGGTCCCCGAAGACCTGCGCACGCTGCACGAGAGCGGCATCGACGTGATCGAGGCGATCCGCCTGCTGCTGCGCATTTACGTCGGCGAAGAGCATGTCGACGACATCGACCATCTCGGCAGCCGCCGTATCCGTACGGCCGGCGAGCTGCTGGAGAACCAGTGCCGCGTCGGGCTGGCGCGTACTGAGCGCCTGATCCGCGAGCGGATGACGCTCTTCGATCCCGCGAGCGGCGTCCTCTCGCCGGCCCGCCTGGTGAACAGCAAGTCGCTCTCCGCCGTGGTGCAGGATTTCTTCGGCCGCAGCCAGTTGAGCCAGTTCATGGATCAGACCAACCCGTTGAGCGGTCTGGCCCACAAGCGCCGCCTCTCGGCTCTCGGTCCCGGCGGCCTGAGCCGCGAGCGTGCCGGCTTTGAGGTGCGCGACGTGCATCCGTCGCACTACGGCCGCATCTGCCCGATCGAGACGCCTGAAGGCCCGAACATCGGCCTGATCTCCTCGCTCGGCATTTACGCGCAGATCAATGAGTTCGGTTTCATCGAGACCCCGTACCGCGTGGTGCGCAACGGCAAAGTCACGAACGAGGTGCAATACCTTTCCGCTGACGTGGAAGAGAAGTACGTCATCGCTCAGGCCAACTCGGAACTCAAACCGGACGGCAGCTTTGCCTCCGAGCGCGTGACTTGCCGCGTCAAGACCGAGTTTGAAGATGTTGACCGTATGCGCGTCCAGTACATGGATGTCTCGCCGATGCAGGTGATCTCGATCGCCGCCGGCTTGATCCCGTTCCTGGAGCACGACGACGCGAACCGTGCGTTGATGGGCGCGAACATGATGCGTCAGGCGGTGCCGCTGCTGAAATGCGAGCGTCCGCTCGTGGCGACCGGCCTTGAGGCGCGCGCGGCGGCTGACTCCTGCGTGACGGTGCTCGCTGAGGACAACGGCGTGGTGGCCTATGTCTCCGCGACCGAAATCGTCGTCACGCCCGACGGCAAGCTGCCGTCGAGCAAAGCCAAGAAGAGTGACAACGCCAAGGGCATTTACCGCTACGCGCTTCAGAAGTTCCGCCGCTGCAACGCCGGCACCTGCTTTAACCAGAAGCCGATCGTCAAGGTCGGACAGAAGGTCAAGAAGGGCGACGTGCTGGCCGACGGCCCCGCGACCCACGAGGGCGAACTGGCACTCGGCAAGAACCTGCTGGTGGCCTTCATGCCGTGGTCAGGCTACAACTTTGAAGACGCGATTCTCGTGAGCGAGCGCGTGGTGCGCGACGATGTCTTCACCTCGATCCACATTCAGGATTTCGAGGTCGGCGCGCGCGACACCAAGCTCGGCCCCGAAGAGATCACGCGCGACATCCCCAACGTGGGTGAAGACGCCCTGAAAAACCTGGGGCCGGACGGCGTGGTGCGCGTGGGCGCGGAAGTCCGCCCCGGCGATATCCTGGTCGGCAAAATCACGCCGAAGAGCGAGACCGAGCTGGCGCCTGAAGAGCGGCTGCTGCGCGCGATTTTCGGTGAGAAGGCCGCTGACGTGCGCGATACGTCGCTGACCGTTCCGAGCGGTGTTTATGGCATCGTGATGGACGTCAAGGTGACCTCGCAGCAGGAGGCCCGACGCCCGTTTCTGTCGCTCGCGGCGTCGCCCGAAGAGAAAAAAGAGATCCGCGACGTCGAGGAAGAGCGCAAGAAAAAGCAGGCGGCTTTGGAAGAGGAGCTGACCACGGCGCTGAGCAACATCCTGCTGGGTGAGAAGATCCCGCTGGATGTGCTGGACGTGGAGACTGGCGACATCATCATTCCGGCCAACCGCAAGATCACCAAGACGCTGCTGTCGCGCCTGGCCAAGGCGCACGATCACATCCAGATCGAGAGCAGCCCGGTGCAGCAGAAGATCGAAGAGATCATCAACGGTTTCCGGCCCAAGTTTGACGAGTTGAAAGAGCAGGGCGGCGGCGCCGGTGAGTTCGCAGAGCTGGACGGCATCGTGGACGAAGGCGGGGTCATCAAGCAGGTGCGGGTCTACATCGCCGAGAAGAAAAACCTCTCGGTGGGCGACAAGCTGGCCGGCCGTCACGGCAACAAGGGTGTCGTGGCCAAGATCGTGCCGGATTGCGACATGCCGTTCCTGCCGGACGGCACGCCGGTCGATATCGTGCTGAACCCCCTCGGTGTGCCTTCGCGCATGAACTTGGGGCAGCTCTTCGAGACCTATCTCGGCGTCGCCTGCAAGGTGCTCGGCTTCCACGCCGCCACCCCTGTGTTCGACGGCGTGAAAGAGGAGGAGATCGACGGCCTGTTGCGCGAGGCGCGCCGCGTGCAGGAGAAAGAGATCGGCGGTAATGCGTGGATTTGTGAGGACGGCAAGAGTGTCGTCTACGACGGCCGCACGGGCGAGCCCTTTGATCAGCGCGTGGTGGTCGGGCAGATCTACATGCTCAAACTGCACCATTTGGTGACCGACAAGATCCATGCGCGCGCCACCGGTCCTTACTCGCTGGTGACCCAGCAGCCGCTGGGCGGCAAGGCGCAGTACGGCGGCCAGCGTATGGGCGAAATGGAGGTCTGGGCGCTTGAGGCGTACGGCGTGTCCTATGCCCTGCAAGAGCTGTTGACGGTCAAGTCCGACGACGTCGGCGGGCGTACCCGCATTTATGAGGCGATCGTGAAGGGGCAGAACACGCTGGACGCCGGCATGCCGGAATCCTTCTCGGTGCTGATGCACGAGTTGCGTGGTCTATGTCTGGACATGAAGCTGCTGGGCGGAGAACAATCGATCCCGGCTGCTGAGTTGAGCAAGTTTTAAGGCGACCCTTCAGGAGGTTCACAATGAATCCTTATGCAGCACGAGAGATGTTTGGCGGGATGTTCGACGCGGGCGGGCACTATGACGCCGTGAGTATTACGCTCGCGTCACCTGAGACCATCCGTTCCTGGAGCAAGGGCGAGGTCCGCAATCCCGAGACCATCAACTACCGGACCTACCGCCCGGAACGCGACGGCCTGTTCTGCGAGCGGATCTTCGGCCCCACGCGCGATTGGGAGTGCGCGTGCGGAAAGTATAAGCGGATCAAGCACAAAGGCGTGGTCTGCGACCGTTGCGGCGTCGAAGTGACGGTGTCGCGCGTGCGCCGGCAGCGCATGGGCCACATTGAGTTGGCCGTGCCGGTCTCGCACATCTGGTTCTTCAAGTGCAATCCCAGCCGTATCGGCCTGATCTTGGACAAGACGGCCAGCGAACTGGAGCGCGTGCTCTATTACGAAGACTACATGGTCACCGAGCCGGGCGATACGCCGCTCGAGTACATGCAATTGTTGTCGGAGGCCGAGTACCACGAGGCGCTCGAGAAATACGGCGAGAACTTTGTGGCGATGATGGGTGCCGAAGCGGTGCGCCGCGCACTCAACAAGGTCGATCTTGACCAGCTCATGCAGGACCTTGAAGAGCAGATCGAGAACACCCGCAGCAAGCAGACGCGCAAAAAGATCACCAAGCGCATGAAGATCGCCGACGGGTTCCGTGTCAGCAAGGCGCGCCCCGAGTGGATGATCTTGGACTGCCTGCCGGTGATCCCGCCGGAACTGCGTCCGTTGGTGCCGCTGGAGGGTGGCCGCTTCGCGACGTCGGATCTGAACGATCTCTACCGCCGTGTGATCAACCGCAACAACCGTCTGAAGAACCTGCTGCTGCTCAAGACGCCGGATGTCATTATCCGTAACGAGAAGCGCATGTTGCAGGAGGCGGTCGACGCGGTGTTTGACAACGGCCGGCATGGCCGTGCGGTCGCCGGCGCCGGAAACCGCCCGCTCAAGTCGCTCAGTGACATGCTCAAAGGCAAGACCGGCCGCTTCCGCCAGAACCTGCTCGGCAAACGCGTGGACTATTCCGGCCGCTCTGTGATCGTCGTCGGCCCTGAGCTGAAGATCACGCAGTGCGGCCTGCCCAAGAAGATGGCGCTGACGCTCTTCGAGCCGTTCATCATCCGCCGCCTCAAGGAGAAAGGCATCTGTCACACCGTGCGTACGGCGCGTAAGATGATCGAACGTCACGACGAGCAGGTCTGGGATATCCTCGAAGAGGTGACCAAGGGCAAGACCGTGA
>DAOTKE010000069.1:0-17720 GCA_035449085.1 Kiritimatiellia bacterium
GGCCCGCATTCCAATGAGTCAGAATCTGTTTCCTCCGATTTCGGCGATATGGTTAAATAAATCACGTGGCGAGAGGCATAGATAGGTGTGTGCGCTGGGCGCTGATGGCCTGCTGTCCGATGCTGGCCTTAGGTGTGCAGCATTGGGTCGGTGTGGCGCCGCGCGTGGTGCCTTGGGCGTCAGACGGGTCGGCGGACCGCGTGCGCATTGGCGTGCGCGACGAGGGCGTTTACCGCGTGACCGCCGACGAGGTGGCACTGGCCGCGGGCTGGAACGTGGCCAGTGTGCGTACGGCGCTGGCGCGGGGTGGCGTGACGCTCGCGTGCGGCGGCACGGTGGTTCCGTGGCGTGCTGACGGGGACGCCTTGTTTTTTTACGGACAGCCCACGCGCGAACTCTACGCGCCGGAAAATGTCTATTGGCTGACATGGGCCGACGGGATCCTGATGCCGGAAGAAGCGGCTAGCCCTGGCAACGGTGCGGCCAATCCCTGGTTTATGCACGACGTGCCCTGTCGTGCGGCCTTTCTTGCACCTTATGAGCCGCGCGATCGGCGCAGTTCAGCGGGCACGCTTACGAACGTGTTCAATTTCGGCAAGTGGATCGGGTCTACATTTGAAGAGGCTCGGACGCAAACCAGGACCGTGACGCTGCCGGAATGGTGTGAGGGTGCGGCTACAGGCGTGGTCGTGCGAGCCGAGCTGATCTCGTACCGTGAGTTTACGACGCCAGATGAGCATCTTTGCGAGATTCGTGTGAACGGGGTGAGCGGCGGCGTGCATGGATGGACGGGCGAGCGCGCGGTGACGTTTGATTATTCCGTGCCGGCGGGGACGGTGACGAACGGGATGATCGAGTTGACCGTATGCAATGCGGGCGGCACGCAGGTCGCCAACGATTTTATGGTGTTGGATCTGATCGTCCGCTATCCGCGGCGTTACGTGGCGCGGGATCGCATGTTGATGTGTTCGGGTGGAACGAATCCTGTGATTGCTGCAGGTGGTTTCATGACACCGCATTTAACGGTGTGGGATGTGACGGCCCCAGCTCTGCCGGTTGTGCTGACCGATGTGTGTGTGGAGCACGATGGCGCGGGAGGGTATCAGGTTCTCTTGGCATGCGGCGATACGGCGACGCGATACGTCGTTTTTGATTGTGGGGCTGAAGGGTGGTTTGCGCCCTCCGTCTGCGGAGTCCGTGATGTGGATTGGATGGCCCCTGGCGAGATGCCCGAGTTGGCGATTGTGACGCCGCCGCGCCGGTGGTGGCCGGGATTCGCGGAGACGGTGGCGCCGTTGGCCGCTTTCCGCGAGGCTCAGGGACTTCGCGCACGGGTGATCGATGCGGAGGATCTGTACAACGCTTTCACCGACGGCTTGACGCATCCGGAGGCTTTTAGGAAGTTTAGTGCGGCAGGTTTCACGCAGCCGGGCGGCCCGGTGTTACGTTATCTGTTGTTCGCTGGGCACGGTGGAAGTGATTACAAGCTGGAGGTGTTCCCGCCCGGCGGAGGAGGGGCTTACCCCTCTCTGTTTCCATTGTATCTGGTGTCGCATGTGGAAGAAGGGGCGCAAGCTGCGCTGTTGCTGCCGAATGATCCGGTGCTGGGTGATGTTCAGGGGGATGCCGTGCCGGAGGTTGCGGTCGGACGTTTTCTGGCAACCAACGCGATGGAATTGGCGAGTATGGTTGAGAAGACCATCAGGTATGAGTTGACCGAGACATGGAAACGTAAAGCCGTGTTCGCCTGTGACTGGCAGAATGTCGGCTCAAAATACGTGAATTTTGCGGGCATCGCCGCATCAACTGCCGCGTCCTTCCCGTCTGCAGGATGGCTGCCCAAGACGTTTTACCCGACGTCCAGCCAGAGTAATCTGGCGCCGCTGTGGCGTGATACATATTCCGGTACGGGGGTCACTTATGAACTGCAGGAGGGTGCGGGCTTCTATTATTTTGTCGGTCACTCCAGCGACACCATCGCGGGGAACTCTGCAGCGAATAAACTGTTTGATGCGCCAGCGCTGCGGGCCGCGTCTTGGCCGTTTGCACCGGTGGCCCTGCTGATGGGGTGCCGCATGGGACGTTGGACGCTCCTCGATCTAAAAAACGAGCAACAGTCGATCGCTGAAGCAGGGGTTAGGCATCCTCAATCCGGTTTCACGGCTGTGGTCAGCGCATCCGGGTATGTGACGGCGGCCGAGACATCCTCATTTTCGCAGGCCTTCGGAGCTCAGGTGGCGGCCGGTTCAAATCGGTTGGGGGATGTCTGGCGTGGGGCCTTCGCGAGACTGGGACATGATCGTGCTTTAGCACTGCGACACGTGGTGCTGTTGGGCGATCCATCGCTCCACATCCGTCCTGACCAGACTGCGCGTGGGACCTCTTCAGATTGGTTGCTGGCTCAGGGGCTGGCGGGTGACCCGTATGCAGATCTCAAGGATCAGGACGGTGACGGATTTGTGACGTGGATTGAGGCGCAGGCGGGGACTGGGGCATGTGTTGGCGGGATGAGGGTCTGTCGGTTGGAGATGCCCAAGACCGGGGACGCCATTGCGCAGGCTACGGTACCGGATGGGGCTGGACAGGGTATTGTGCTGAGTATTGAACCGTTGGCCGGTTTTACATTTACGGTGGTGACGGCAACCGATTTGCGAAGCGATGTATGGATACCGCTTCCGTGGCGTCCGGTTGGTGGAGGTGTGTGGCGTACCGATCCGGTTCCAGCAGATTGGCCGCTGAAGCGGATCGAAGTGCCGTTCGACGGGAGTGTACGGCAACGTTTCTATAAAGTGATTGGTTCACAGTGATGAAGGGGGCGTGATGGACGGAGCGCGTTTTTCTCGAGCGAGTGATATTGAACTGAGGGCGATCGCGGGTGAGTATTTTCTCATCGTGCTGCATGCTGGCGAGTCCAAGATGTTCAGTCTGAACGATATGGGACTCTGGTTTTGGCAACAGTTGGCCCGGCCGGTCACGAAAGCGGAGTTGCTTGATTCGATGCAAGAGGAATATGAAGTCGATGAGGAGACTGCGCGTGCGGAGATCGACCGTTTCCTCGCTCATCTTGTCGAGCGGTGCCTGGCGTGTCAGACCACGCCCATAACTTGAGAGTGGCGCGTTGAACGTGGCGCGTTGAAAGTTTGCCCCTCAATCATTCGCGGTAGGGTCCCGTGGGGGGGCACAACAACAAAGCGCCGCTCCGCGAAATGCGGAACGGCGCCTTGATGCAAACGGGCTAAGCCGTTATTTCTTGCAGGATTCCTCGATCGACACGGCCACCGCGACGGTCGCGCCGACCATCGGGTTGTTACCCATGCCGAGGAAGCCCATCATCTCGACGTGCGCCGGCACCGAGGAAGACCCGGCGAACTGGGCATCGGAATGCATGCGTCCCATGGTGTCGGTCATGCCGTACGAAGCCGGACCCGCCGCCATGTTGTCGGGATGCAGCGTACGGCCCGTGCCGCCGCCGGACGCCACCGAGAAGTACTTCTTCCCCTGTTCGATGCACTCTTTCTTGTAGGTGCCTGCGACCGGGTGCTGGAAGCGGGTGGGGTTGGTGGAGTTGCCGGTGATGGAGACGTCCACTTTCTCTTTCCACATGATGGCCACGCCCTCGCGCACATCGTCCGCGCCGTAGCAACGCACGTTCGCACGGGGACCATCCGAGAACTTGGTCGTCTTCGTGACCTTGAGCTTGCCGGTCGCATAGTCGAACTTCGTCTCGACATGGGTGAAGCCGTTGATGCGGCTGATGATGTAGGCCGCATCTTTGCCGAGACCGTTGAGGATCACCTGCAGCGGCGTGGCGCGGACCTTGTTCGCCTTGAGCGCGATACCGATCGCGCCTTCGGCCGCCGCGAACGACTCGTGTCCCGCGAGGAAGCAGAAGCACTGGGTCTCTTCGCGCAACAGCATCGCCGCCAGGTTGCCGTGACCGATACCGACTTTGCGGTCATCCGCCACCGAACCGGGAATGCAGAACGCCTGGAGGCCCTCGCCGATGGCCTCGGCCGCTTCAGCCGCCTTTGTGCATCCCTTCTTCAGCGCGATCGCCGCACCCAGCACATACGCCCACTTCGCGTTCTCGAAGCAGATGTTCTGGATCGAGGTGCAGATTTCATAGGGATCGAACCCGCGGGCCGCGCACAGTTTGCGCGCATCCTGGAGGTCTTTTATCCCATACTTCTTGCAGGCGGCGTCAATCTGCTTGATGCGCCGCTCATAGCTTTCGAACAGTGCCATAAGAAAAAACTCCTTTCAACTACTCGTGACGCGGGTCGATGAACTTGACGGCGCCCATTTCTTTCGAGAACCGGCCATAGGTGCCGGTGCATTTCTCCAGCGCCTTCTTCGGGTCTTCGCCTTTTTTGAGCAGTTCCATGAACGGCCCCATGCGGACAAACTCGTACCCGATCACTTCGTTGTTCTTGTCGAGTGCCAAGCGGCTCACATAGCCCTCCGCCATCTCCAGATAGCGCACGCCTTTCTGCTTGGTGCTGTACATCGTGCCGACCTGGCTGCGCAGACCCTTGCCCAGATCTTCCAGCCCGGCGCCGATCGGCAGGCCGCCCTCGGAGAAGGCACTCTGGCTGCGGCCGTAGGCGATCTGGAGGAAAAGTTCACGCATGGCCGTGTTGATCGCGTCGCACACCAGATCCGTGTTGAGTGCCTCAAGCACCGTCTTGCCCGGCAGGACTTCGGCAGCCATCGCGGCCGAGTGGGTCATGCCCGAGCACCCGATGGTTTCAACCAGCGCTTCCTGAATGACACCGTCTTTGACGTTCAGCGTCAATTTGCAGGCGCCCTGCTGAGGTGCGCACCAGCCCACGCCGTGTGTCAGGCCGGAAATGTCTTTGACTTCCTTGACCTGCACCCACTTGCCCTCTTCGGGGATCGGTGCCGGCCCGTGCTTGGCGCCCTTCGCCACACAGCACATCTGCTCCACTTCGTGGGAGCATTGATACGGACAACTCATGTGATAGACCTCCATAGGTGTACGAAAAAAACCGCGCGATTCTACACCATATCGCGCGGCCGCACAAACGGAATAAGCGGGCCTTTGCAATCGGCGAAGGCCCGTCTATTTACCGGCCAAGCATGTTAGCGTCCTTGCGCCAACCGCAACGCCAGCCGCTCAGGCAGTCCGGCTCGCATGTTTTTCTCCATGGCGGCCTGAACGTCATAGGCGACACGGATAAATTCAAGATCTTTGGTTTTCGCGCAGTACAGCACGTAAGCGCTCCGTGAGTCTCCATCGCGCGGCTGACCGACACTGCCTACATTGATAAAATACTTCTTGCCGAACGTGATCTTGATTTTGCAGGGTTCGATACGTGTGATCTCCTGCTGTTTCTCGTAGATCATTGGCACATGCGTATGGCCATGGAAACAGAGGGCGGTCATCTGGTAGCTGAAATTCGCCTCGGCCGCCAGCGTATCGAAGACGTAGCCCCACCGGTCGGGCATGTCGAGCGTGCTGTGAACCAGCGTAAAACCGCCGCACGCCTTGTGCAAGGGCAAGTCGTGCAGCCACTTGGCATCGTCTTCTGTTAACTGACGCCGTGTCCAGGCGATGACGCTCGCCGCCAGCGGCTGGAAGTCATCCAGGCTTTCGTTGTAGGAACAGTAATGGTCGTGATTGCCCCGGACGGTGACACAGCCCAGCGCGCGCACCACCCGGATGCATTCCGAAGGGCTGGCATTATATCCCACCACGTCTCCGACCGAAACGAAGTCCGTGACACCCCGGCCACGGGCGTCCTCGATGACGGCATTCAACGCTTCCAGGTTGGCGTGAATGTCTCCCAAAATGGCAAATTTCCGATCCATAAGTCAGCACGCCCATCTATCAGGATCAATTGATTTTCAATACCGCCGCCGCCAAGGGCAAATCTTCAGCCGTCGTGATCTTGATGTTGGGACGCGGCCACTCGACCAAACGAACGGGCTCGCCGATCAGTTCAACCGCACTGGCTTCATCCGTGACCGTCACCTTCTGTTCCTCGACGGCTTTGTAGGCGCGCTGCAGGAGTTCAACCTTGAACGCTTGGGGAGTCTGGACGGCCCAAAGCTTCGCGCGGTCCACCGTGTGGTCCACTGTCGAGCCACGCTCCACGTATTTGATCGTGTCCCAGACGCGCGACGCCGCGATCCCGCAGCCGTTCCGTTTGGCCGCTTTGATCGTCTCGTCGATCAATTCCGGGGTGACACACGGCCGAGCGCCATCGTGCACCACCACGACACGTGTATCGGGATCCATCTCCCGCATGCCGTTCATGACAGAGTCTTGGCGACGGCTTCCGCCCGCCACGATTTGCCGCAATTTGGAAATGCCGAACATCTGCGCCACACTTTTGGCTGCCAGAGTCTGGTCTTTCCGGACAACCAGGATGATGTGGTCGATCGAGGGACATTGCTCAAAAGCCAACAGCGACCAGGCGATCACAGGGCGCGGCCCCAAACTCAGAAAGGCCTTATCGGTATTCGAGCCCATACGCTCGCTCTTGCCGGCCGCAACCAGAATGACAGTGTTCATTCATCTCTCCTTTAAAATGCACACTTGCAGATCCAAGACAAATTCCGCGAATGCGACCGACCCACCCCGTGGGTCGGTAAAGACGTCCCCAACCGCTCAACATCTGCAATAGAATGCGTCAGATAGTAACAGTGACTCAAACACACCGTCAAGCAGAGACAGCGAAGAACGCAAGGAAGCGCGTGACGGGGATACGTCTGCCCGTTCCGCAGTTCCGGATTGAACGTTGAGCGTTTTCCTCCCAATTCTTGTTTCATTGGATGACGAAGAAAAGCCCCCTCGCGACAGCGGCCTTGAGAAAATCATCGCTGAGGCGTACGGCGATGTTGGGACGTACAACGCCATCGACCTTCACCGTCCAGTTGGCGAGATTGGCCGCGCCCGTCACCGGGCCGGTGATCTTCGCACATTTGAGCTGCAGATTCTCGACATCCGTCTGTGGCACCCCCGTGACCTCGATCATGCCGGCACCGGCGAATTCGGCCGTAGAAAGCTCCAACAGGTCAGTAAGCCCTGCATCGACGCGTAAGCCTGCGCCGGCGGCGAACTCAACCGTCGAAACCTTGCCGGTGCCGGAGAGGAACGCGCCGGTGGCGACCGTGTACTTGGACGGCGGCGAGTAGTCGATGTTGATCTTGAGTTCACCTTCCTCGATCGCGATGACGCCAGTAGGGCGACTCTGCTCGTTGCTGCCGCCGAGGAACGCGCCGTTAAGTTCCATCGTGCCTGCGCCGGTTTTGCGGAAGCCGCACGGATTCTGCTCCGTCTGCCAACCGTCACGCGTGCGTGCCAGCACCGCACAGTTGAAGATGCCATCCGACGCCGCATTGCCAGTGATGTCCTCAACCTTGAATTCGGTATTGCGACCGATCGTGATGCCGCCGAGAACTGTCGTCTGACCATCGGCGATTACCGCCGGGAAAATGAACGGCGTCTTCAACGGATTCAATCCCAGCGTCAGTCGGTTACGAATCTGCAGATACCCTAATGCGTGACACCGCGTGGGAAACACCATTGTGCCACCCAAGAAGTCGAGCGTGCCGAGTGCCTGGATCTGCCAAGTTGTTTTCGTCATCTCAAAAGTACCGTTCGTGTAGACGGTGAAAACACTGTTGTTTGCGACCGACGGTGTGGCGTTGCCGATCGCGTTTCTGCCGTCGAACCAGAGCCGCGCATGATCGTACACCTTGACCTCGTAACCTGCGGACGCATCGCCGAGTCCGCCGTTGGAATTAACCGCAGAGACCTTGAGCGTGCCTTCCCGCACCTCGATCGGAGCGGTGCCCTTGAGGAGTTGAGCCGGTTGGTTGCCATTATAGTAAAGGTCAAGAATGCCGAAGCCGCGTTTCACGAAATTCGTGTAACCGTTGCCGATGAAGCCGGTATTGTTGCCGAAATCGAGCCTCAGGTCTTCATCAATGTGCACGACGATCGCCTTCGGCTCCACCGCACCGGTAACCGTGACCGTATCGCCTTCATGCGCATCGTCAAAATAGGCGATCTTGCCGTCGGACCAGGCGACGGCAGTTTCGCCATCCATCCAGTTTTCTGCGGGACCGGACGACCAGACCGTGTTTTCCGTCCCTTTCCAAATGAGGGCGGCTTCGGGTGGTGTCGGCACCTCCGCCGCCCCGCAGAGAAGTTCGGTTGACTTGAGGGCCTTGCTGGAGACGCGCCAGCAGGTCATGTCGCCGCGAAGCGACTGGGCATTGCCTCCCGAGGGGCATCCGGAAATGTAAAATTTAGGCTCGGTGAAGGAGTCGTCGTCGTCATAAGCCGGCATCGCATTGTTTTTACCAAATAACCGCCCATTGAGATAGAACCGCCACTCGGTCTGGCCCTTGCCGTTATCCGGTGTGAAGGAAAGCGCGTAGTGATTCCAGACGTTCAGCAATGTCGCGGCTTTGAGACTGTCAGTAAGCGTTAACGCCAGACGATTACTGTTACGCACGTACGACACCTTTATCGACAGGTTACCCTCGGTGTCGGGCCCAAACAGGTTCCAGTACCAGCCGCCATGTTCAGCCAGCGTATGGTAAAGGAACGTCTGGTTCTTGGTGCTGTCGGCCGGGAGCGCAGTGAACTTGAGATAGCCCTCGACCGTGAAACTCTTCGTGAGTTTCGTCGCCTCGGCGACCGGCGCATTCGAGACTGCCGAGAACACCTGCCGGTACTGGCCGCTGATTAAGGTCGTGTTGTTGCCGGAACGCACCATGCCCGTGCTTCGGCAGTCGACACCGGCCGCGGCGAGTTCCGCATCCGGATTCGGCGGCATCGTCCATCCGATGTTGTTATCCAGCCAGGAGACCCCGCCGTAGGATTTGTCCCGGAGCATAAGTGTGTTCCTGAAGTCCACCACATCCTGAACGATATCTCTGGTCAAGCCGTTGAAATACGCCGACACCACGTTCATCGGCCAATAGGCGACGGTCGTATTGAGTTCGAGCTGCTGATAGCAGAGCATGGCACCGCTCGGCAGCGCCACATCGGAAATCCGCCAGAAAGCGAATTTGGCGTCGAGCACCTTGCGTAAGGTAGAATTGGCTCCGCCAAGCAAAAACCGGTCGTGCTGAGTGCTTGAACTCGGGGTACGATTCGCCATCAGTTGGGAGCCGCGGTTCACGCCGTCGAGATAAAACGTCCACCGGCTCTTATTGCTTCCCTCGTTGAATCTAAACGTGAGCGCGTAATGGTGCCAACCGCCGACAATGTCACTGTCGTTGATCGTCGCCAAAACGCCGCCGTTTTCCACGCCACTGCCGGCACGCATGACGACCTTCACTTGCCGGGTATTGCTGTTTGTCACTGGCTCGGTCAAATTCCAGATCCAGTCGCTGTTGCCGTTCATACCGGAAAAGGCGATGATCGTATCGGCCCCATCGCCATGCTTGAGCGACTTCACATACATATAGCCCTCGATCGTGAAATCGCCGCAAAGCCCCATCGCGAGGATCAACGGGTCGGTCGTCTGTGTCTGGGTACCCGTGCCGCGGGAGAAGGCATCTGTGGTAATCGTCGTCCCGTTATTGATCTCGACACAATCCGAGATGGTGACATCCGGGGGGCCGTTCGGCGGACGGCTGAACGGGATCTCAGACGTGTTGACCGCCTGTGCATCAGACAGCTTGACCGCGAGATCGTAGTGGTTGGCGGTTGCATCCTTGATCTGGCGGGAGGTTCCGCCGGTCGCAGGATCAAAGACCATCGGCCAGTAGGCGACCGTATCGGCCATTACCACCGCGGTCGTCAGAAACACCATGCAGGCGGCAATCCATTGCATTGCTTTTTCCATTTGTCGTCCCTCCGAAACCAAGGCCAAGGCACAAAGCAACCCTACGGATAATCACGGTTCATACCTTATCACAATCAATAGCCAGAATCACACTATTTTTGCAAAAGAATGTGTTAGAAGCGGTAAAGGTGCCGGCGAGCCGTCGGCAGAGATCGAGAAGGCGCTGGATGAGCTGACTGAACTCGGTTATTTCAAGGAAGCCGCAGGCGTCGTCATCGGATTTCAGAGGACGGAACTCTGAATGAGGTTGCGCTGAAAAATTAATGTGTTACCGTATGACCAAACGATGGAGTCAGGTATGCAAGGCATGAAAAAGGTGATGGTGCTTGTGATTGTGATGGCGGCGAGCGGAGGGGCGTACGGCGGGTTCGCGGAGTCCTCGGCGCTGGAGGATTTTCTCGGGGAGACGGTCTGCCTTCCGAGGCAGGCGCTCTGGAAAGGCCGCGGCGGATGGGGCGGGGTGGTGGCCGCGCGTGACGGGGTCATGGTGGCTTTCCAATCGACCGGGGCCGGCAAATGCCGGCGCAGCCGGGATGGCGGGGTGACGTGGGATGCGGAAATCATGATCGATCCGGAAGCCGTCTGCGGCAGAGCGCTGGTGGACGAGAGCACCGGCGATCTGCTCTATGTCAACCCCGGCGCGGGGTGGCTGTTCCGCAGCCGCGATAACGGCCTGACCTGGACTCGTCATGCCACGGAAGTGAAGCCAGACGGGTTTGGGCTCGCGCCCAAGGCGAGCGGGGTAGGGGCGATGCAAGCGGGGATCACGCTCGCGTTCGGCCCCAAAAAGGGGCGTCTGCTGATGCCGGCCCGGATCTTTGGGCCGAAGCACTCGAACGATGTGGCGTGGCGACCGTACCACTACAGCACCGCGCTGTACAGCGACGACGGCGGACAGGTCTGGCAGACCAGCAAGCCTTTTCCGGTGCTGGGTACGGGCGAGGCGACGCTGGCCGAGCTTTCAGACGGCAGCATCCTCTACAATTCGCGCGAGCACATGAGCCGAGGCAATCGCTTTTTCGCCTGGAGCCACGATGGTGGCGACCTATGGATCGGCGCCTCTCGCAGTCCGGATCTCCCGGACGGGGTGCGTGGCTCATCCTACGGCTGTATGGGCGGTATGATCCGGCTGCCGGTCAAGGGCCGAGACATTCTGTTGTACAGCAATCTGGATTCGGACTCCGGCGAAATGCCGCGGCGGGTGGGCGCGTCAAATGACCGGGGGCGCGAGCGCGTGACGGTGTGGGCCAGCTTCGACGGCGGCAGGAGCTGGCCGGTCAAGCGGCTGGTGTATGATGGCCCCAGCGCCTACTCCAATCTCGGCACGGGCCGCGCGGGCACCCCGAGCCAAGGGCGTATCTTCTTGTTGTTCGAGGGCGGTTCCGGCGGGCATTACGAGGCTGTCAATGTGTTCACGTTCAACCTGAGTTGGTTGCTGGATGGGCGCGATGTGTCCAAATACCTTGTGCCGGGATGCCAGAAATGACAAGCGTGTGGGCGCTGTTGTGCGGTTATTTGGCTGCGGGCATGTTGGCGATTGTGTGCGCTGAACCGTCACGGCTCACGGTGGAAACGCTGCCTGCGGCGCGGCGCGAGGCTGCCGCTGCGCGTGATGCGCTGCAATAAAAAATCCGCTACTCAAGACGGCACGGTTTTGTTACACTTTCAACCATGAAATTGAAGAAATCTTCTGTCGATGCGGTTCAGGAAGAGGCCAAGACATCCGGTGCTGGTGGGGCGTTCATTTCAGCGCGCCATCGCAACCCGGCCGAGGAGCTTGCGGCACAGGGCTCAGGCGCGGGCGACAAGGTTGGCGGCATCTGCGCGATCATTGCCACCATCTTTCTGGCGATCATCACGTTCCTGATGTACGCGAACTGGGATCTGATTAAGTCCGCCTGAGCCGGAGACGGAGGCTGATTTGATCACGGTGCTGCGCAGATGGCTGTGGCGTCTGCGGGGATTGTTCTGGAAGGCACCTGCCGCGATGACGCTCGCGGCAGTGTGTCTTTTCGTTTTTCTGGTGCAGCAGACGGCGGCCCGGGCTGAGTTTGTCTACGGGTATAGTTACGGGCATGCGCTGATCTCCTGTTTCGGATTGAACGGGGCGCTGTTGAGCCGGGGCTTTTTCTGGCAGCCGTTGACCTACATGTTTCTGCATGCCGGTTGGATGCACCTGGGGCTGAATATGCTGACGGTGCTGCTGTTCGGTGCGGGGTTGGAGTCGGAGATTGGTGGACGCCGTTTCTGGCGGGTCTTTTTGTGGGGCGGCGTGTTGGGCGGTCTCGGCTGGTTGACCGTGACAGCGGTGTTATCCCTGTTGCCGTCAATGGCCGCGTTGACGCAGTGGATGCCGTCGGCTTGGCGGGCTTGGGCCGGCTCTGCTGATGCGGCGAGGGGGTCGCTGGACACGGCGCTGTGTATCGGCGCGTCCGGTGGCGTGTTCGCCCTGATCGGGGCGTATGCCGCACTCTTCCCGCAACGCGAGGTGATGTTGCTGGTGTTGATTTTCCCGGTGCGGATGAAAGCCCGTACGCTGGCGTGGCTGTTGGGGATTGTCACCGTTGTCGAAGCGGTACTGGTGCAGTCGCAGGTGGCGTATGCGGCCCATTTGGCCGGCGGTCTGGGCGGGTACCTGTTCGGACGGCAGATGAGGATGTAAGGGGAGACAGGCGATGGCGATACGCGATGTGATGGATGATCCGCGGGCGATGGCCGCGGTCAAGGCGGCATTGGCCGAGGACGTGGGTGAGGGCGATGCGACCACCTTGGCGCTGGTGAACCCTGCGGCGCGCGCGACCGGTGAGATCCTGGCGCGCGAGGCGTGTCGTGTGGCGGGGGGGACAGTGGCGCGCGCGGTGCTGGCCTGTGTCGATCCCGCGTTGCGCGTGGAGATCGTTGTGCCGGACGGTGCGACGGTCGCTCCCGGCGGTACAATCCTGACGATCGAGGGCAAGGCCGCATCGATCCTGACGGCGGAGCGCACCGCCCTCAATTTCATGCAGCGGATGTGCGGTGTCGCCACGCTGACTGCGCGCTTCTTGGATGCTGTCAAAGAGTACGGCACGATGATCCTTGACACGCGCAAGACGACGCCCAACCTGCGGCTTTTCGAGAAGTACGCCGTGACGTGCGGCGGTGGCACGAACCATCGTTTCGGCCTGTATGACCGCGTGCTGGTCAAAGACAACCACCGCCGCCTCTGGCAGGGTGGAGACCCCGACCGTCTGGATCTGGCGGTGGCGGCGGCGCGCGAGGCCTTTCCGCTGCTGGAGGTCGAGATCGAGGTCGAGAGCGTGGCCGAGTGCCAGAGTGCCTTGCGCGGCCGTCCGGAGTGGATCATGCTCGACAACATGTCGTGCGAGATGATGCGCGAGTGTGTGGCGCTGTGCCGCGGCGTGTCGAAAACCGAGGCGTCGGGCGGCATCACGCTGGCGCGGGCGCGTGAGGTTGCCGCGACCGGCGTCGATGCGATCTCGCTGGGGTGTCTGACGCACTCCGCGCCTTCGGTGGATCTGTCGTTGGAGTGGCGCGCGGTGCCGTGAGAAGGGACGGTCTGTGATGCGGATGGTGGTGGTGGATGTCGGGAACACGTCGACGGGTGTCGGACTCTATGAAAACGGCCGGGTGTCGCGCGTCAGCCACGTGAGGGGCGGCGTCGCGAAGGAGCCGGAGATCTGCGCTGAAGCATTGCGCAAGGCCGTGCGCGGCAAGACGCTGGACGGCGTTGTGCTGGGCTCGGTTGTGCCGCGCGTGAACGCGGCGTGGACGCGTCTTGTGCGCCGCGAGCTGGGATGCCGCCTGCTGACGGTGCACGCCGGATTGCCGATGGATGTGACGGTCGATTATCCCGATCCCGCGAGTATCGGCGCGGATCGTCTGGCGGATGCGTGCGGCGGGGTGCGGCGCTACGGCGCGCCGCTGATCGTGGCGGACTTTGGCACCGCGCTCACTTTCGATGTCGTGACGGCCGACCGGCGGTATGTCGGCGGGGTGATCACGCCGGGGCTGCCCCTGATGACCGATTATCTCTATGAGCGTACCGCGCTGTTGCCGCGTGTGGATCTGGAGGGGCCGTGCCCGAAGCTGGGGCGCAGCACGCAGCAGGCGATGCGTATCGGCGCACAGATCGGCTATCGCGGGATCGTGCGCGAGATCGTGACGTATCTGAGCGCGTCGCTGGGCTGCGCATTCAAGCTGGTGGCGACCGGCGGTTATGCCGGCTGGGCGCTCAAAGGGAGCGGCCTGGCGTTCACACTTGATCAGGAACTGACGCTTTTTGGTCTGGGATGCATTGGGGAGAAGGCATGGACATGAAACCGACGGTGGTGATCTTGGCGGCGGGGATGGGCAGCCGCTACGGCGGGCTCAAACAGGTTGATCCGGTGGGCCCGTCGGGCGAGACCATCATGGACTACTCGGTCTTTGATGCGTTGCGCTCGGGCTTTGGACGCATCGTGTTTGTGATCCGGCGCGAGTTTGACGAGGTGTTCCGCACCACGATCGGTGCGCGGTATGCGGGGGCGGTGGAGGTGGCGTATGCCTACCAATCGCTCGACGACCTGCCGGGCGGGTTCACCGTGCCGGAGGGGCGCGTCAAGCCGTGGGGCACGGCGCATGCGATCCGCGCTGCGCGGGAGGTGGTCGATACGCCGTTCGCCGCGATCAACGCCGACGATTTCTATGGGCGCGACGCCTTCCAGCGGCTGGCCACTTTTTTGAATGAGGCTTCGAGTGGCACCGCGAAACCGCGTTTCACGATGGTGGGGTACCGGCTCGACCAGACGCTCTCCGAGTACGGCAGCGTGGCGCGCGGCGTGTGCGACGTGGGGCCGGACGGCCTGCTGGTCTCGGTGGCCGAGATGACGCGACTGGTGCGCGTGCCGGGAGGAGCGGAAAACCGCGAGGACCCGGAACATCCGGTCGCGCTGACCGGCGCAGAACGGGTGTCGATGAATCTCTGGGGTTTCACGCCCGCCCTGTTTGATGCGCTGGAACACCGTTTTCCGGTCTGGCTGGCGGTTCACGCGAAGGATCCTAAGGCGGAGTGGTACATTCCTTTTGTCGTGGATGACATGATCCGCGACGGTGCGGCCGAGGTGGCTGTGCTGCCGACCGAGAGCGCCTGGTACGGTGTGACCTACCGCGAAGACAAGCCGCGCGTGGTCGAGGCGGTACGGCAGCTTGTCGCGGCGGGCGAGTATCCGGCGAAACTCTGGTAACTGTTAACGCTCAACTTTCAAGTTATGGGCGATGGATGCATGGTCTATCCACATTCTTGACGGGGTTGATCGACGGGCTCTACCCGCGCGTCTGTCCGGGGTATGGGTGCGGTCGGCTATCGGAACGTCCGGGGCGCCATCTCTGTCACGACTGCCGCTCGAAGATCGAACTGTACCGTACAAGCCTATGCTCGTTGTGCGGCCGCGAGGTCGAAGGGCAGGTGAAGCACACCTTCGTGTGCGGCGTTTGCCGTGCAGTGCGTCCGCACTACGACCGTGCGCGTGCGGCGGGACACTTTTCCGGCGTGTTGCGCGAGATGGTGCATGCGTTCAAATATGACAGCGCCCTCTGGTTGTGCGCCGACCTCGTGGATTTGCTGGAGGGGTGCCTGACGGCGCATTTTCATGCGGACGCAGTGGACGTGGTGGTGCCCGTGCCGTTGCATCCGGTGCGCCAGCGCGAACGTTCCTATAATCAGTCGGTCCTGTTGGCGCGCGAGCTGGCACGACGCATTGACCGCCGCTGCGACGCGCGTGCCTTGGAACGTGTGCGCGTCACCGAAACGCAGACGCACCTCAACGCGGCGCAACGGCGCATGAACATGCTGGGGGCCTTCCGCGTGACGCGTCCCGAGTGGGTGCGGCAACGGTGCGTGCTGCTGGTTGACGATGTGATGACCACAGGCGCGACGCTCGACGAATGCGCCCGCATGCTGAAAAAAGCCGGTACCCGCGCGGTTTGGGCCGTGACGGCCGGGCGCGGGGTGTGAGACCTTATTTTTTGCGCCAGATGTCGATCAGCTCGCGGGCACGATCCTTGCCGCCGAGCCCGAAGGCAAGGCCTACGGCAAGTGCGCCGCCGCCGAAGAGCGCGGCAACCGCGATCGTGACAATCTCCTTGCCCACGCCGAGCTGTTCAAGGGTCATACTGACGCCGAGCAAGAGGACCGCGCAGCGGGCCACGCCCGAGAGCAACGCGGCGTGCGGGTGGCCGTCCAGCGCTTTGGCGACCAGCGCGGCAAGGTGGTTCGCGAGGCTGAGCGCGGCCAGCAGGATCACGACACCGACCACCAGATGCGGCAGATACTCGACCACGCGGCGCAACAGGTCAGCGAGTTGCTGGAAGCGCAGCGAGGCGCAGGCCTGCTGGGCGGTGATCAGCATGATGACCACGGCGGCGGCGGCCCCGAGTACGCCGGAGGGCGGGAGCTGCCCCTCTTTGGCGGAGAGGAAGGAGAGCCCGAGATGGCCGGGCAGCGCATCGAGCCCCACGCCGCTGAGGAAAGATTCGAGCAGCGAACGTACGATCTTGGCGACCACGTAGCCGATTGCGATGATCACAGTGGCGACCAGCAGCGCGGGAACCGCCTCCAGGATCTTCTGCAGCATCGCCTTGATCGGGTCGGAGATCGCCGTGATGCCGAGGCTGTCCACGGCCGAGACCAGGATCGGGATGAAGATGAAGAAGTAGGCGATCTTGGCGCAGATGCCGGAGAGGGTGCGGGTGCCCAGCACTTTATTCAGGCCGAGTTTCGCCGCGCCCGCGTCAGCCCCGCTGGCGGAAAGGACATTGCTGACGACTTCGCGCACGATCGTCGCCACGATGCGTCCGACGACCAGGATGATCGCCGCGGCGAAGAGGTTCGGCAGGAAGCCAAGCGTTTTGGCGAGCATCTCTTGCAACGGCGTCACGAGGGCCTGCTGGCCCAACGCCTGCAGGAACGGCGGCACGCCGAAAAGCAGGATGACATAGAAGAGCAGGCGTCCGATCATGGCGCTGGGGGTGGGGGGCTGCTGGCCGTCGGCGGCCGGAACCGCCAGGTGCTTGCCGAAGCGCGAGTCGAATTTCATCGCGCCGAGGGCGCGCGTCACGCCGGCCCTGACCACGGCGGCGACCACCCAGTAGACCAAGAGGATAACAGCGGCCTTGAGCAGGTTCGGAATGGCGCCGACGATCCGGTCGAGGATGTTCTGCAGCGGGCCGGCGACCATCGTGAGATTCAGGGCGTTGAAGAAGGCCACGAAACCGAAGAGGATCAGCAGCCATTTGGCAGCCCCGCCGGCCAGTCCCGCCAGCGAGCGCGTCTGCCCGTCGGATTGCCTGAGCAGGCTTTCCAGGCCCCAGGCCCGGATGGCTCTGTCGTCGATTTGGGTCATGTTGAGCAATTTGGTGGTGCAGGCTCCGGCGAACTTGCCCGCCAGCCAGAAAGCCAGCAGCAACACAAGCGCTTTGAGGACGACGGGAATCGCGGCGGCGAACCGTTGGCCGGCCGGCAGCATCACATCCTGCCAGTGCTTGCGTCCCTGGCTGACGGCTTGACGTCCACCGGTGCGGAGCGAGCCGCCCAGTTCAGAGGTCGCCTCGCCGACAGCCTGTACGCTCTTGCGGCTCGTTTCAAGCACGCCAGATGAGCGGACGGCCGGCGGTGGAACCGGTTCTGCGGCGGTTTGAGCCCGCAGTGCGGGCGGTGCGAGGAACAGGCCTGCAAGCAGGAACCCCGCGAGCGTGGTGCGTAGCGAGAGAACGTGTACCATGATGGCTCCTTTCGTAGTGTCCGTTGGCGAACAGGCATACGGTACTGTGCCGCATGCCCAGTCCGTAACGAGTGTAAATAGAGGCTCTTGCAAAACCCCCCGCAACGCGGCGCCTGACGGCTTGCGTCGCGGG
>DAOTKE010000070.1:0-17616 GCA_035449085.1 Kiritimatiellia bacterium
AGAGGCAACGACAACGTTGGTGGTGGCCAGTTGGAATGTCGAGAACCTTTTTGATACTGAAGACGATCCCAACAATGAAGGCGATGACGCCTATACACCGAATGGTTGGGTGCGCTGGACCCCGGCGCGGTACCGCCTGAAATTGCAGCATCTCGCTGAAGTCATTGCGCACATGAAGCCGGATGTGCTCTGCATGACCGAAATTGAAAACCGGCGTGTGCTTGAGGATTTGTCGGGTGTCCTGTTGTCGCGCCACGCATACGCGCTGCCGGTCATTGTCCACCGTGACAGCCCTGACAAACGGGGGATCGATGTGGCGGTGCTGGCGCGTCATGTGCCGGTCGCCACGAATTGGTTGGCCACCACCGGAGGCCAGCGAGAGGTGCTGGCCTGCGAGTTTAATGTCGGTGGGCGCTCCCTGACGGTTTTGGTTAACCACTGGAAATCTCAACTCGGAAAGAAGGCGGAGAGTGACGATATCCGTCGGCGCGAGGCGCTGGCCGTGCGCGCGTACCTAGATGCGCGGCTGGAACGTGACCCGGCGGCCGCCATGTTGGTGGCTGGCGATTTCAATGATGCGCCAGAGTCTCCGATTTTGGTCGATGCAGCCGGACTCGTTCCCGATGAAGCGCGTGTTCGCGCCGATACGAGCGGCCGCTTGCTCTTCAACCTGTCGGCCAGCCTGCCCGAGGAGAAAAGGGCCACCTATTACTATGCGGCGGGCAAGAAATGGAACGTCATGGACTCGATCAGCGCGACGCGCGGCATGCTGGAAGGTGTCGAGCCTGCCGCGCCGTGGGGGGTCGCGAAGAATGGATACTCTGTGGTCAAAACGCCGGCCCAACATGACGCGGACGGCATTCCCATCCCGTTCCGGTTTGTGCGCAGCAAGACCAAAGGCAATGCCTTCAAGACGGGTTACTCCGATCACTTCCCGGTACGGGTCAAACTTAAGGCGCGATGAGAACAGGTAAGCGGCTTTGCGCGAATTCTGGCCGTTCAACTGCTCCTTTTGGGTGGAGAGATTGACTGGCGACTGACGGCGATCCCGATCCCGATTTGGATGAAACCTTGAAGCCTGAATCCAAAGAGCGTTGAGGGTTCAACAGCTACTTCTTCGTCTGGCGGGAGGGTTTCGGCCCGCCGATCGGCGTGAAGGGCTTGGTCTCGCCCTGCTTGCTGCCTGTCCACGATTTGCCGTCAAATCCCTTGGTCGCGGCACCTGCTGTGATCTTGACCTCGTCGGCCAGACCGATCTCCACAATCTTAACATCATCGATGTAGAGATAGCCGGTGTTGCACTTGTCGACGCCGGTGGCGTCGAGCGCAAGAATCTTGAGCATCAGCCACTCGCAGTTCTCCAGATGGCTCTGCTGCAGTTCAGATCGTCCGAATGTCGGGATGACGCGCTCCACCCGCTTCCACTGTTTCGGCACATGGGAAAACTCGCCGGTCTCGGCGTTGTTGAAGTAAATGACCTGAAAGCGCACAGCCTCACGCAGGTCCAAGAAAGAGGGGTTGTTGCTCTTGACCGCGCGCGGGTGCCACCGGTAGCCGATCGGATAGATGCGGCATTTGGGGCCCGGTCCGCCTGTGGTGCCAATCGAACGCGCCGAGAGCGAAATCATGTATTTTTTCTTGGGGTCAAACCGAATCGGCTCTGTGTAGACCTGCACGCCTTGGTTAATGCATACCTCATGGATCGTGGCGTCCAGACGCAGCACGTGTGAGCGCATGGAGGCTTTGTCCTCCACAACCGACACATACTTGTGATTGTTCAGATAGTGCTTGTTGTGATCGAAGACGTAGATCCAATGGTTGAGCGGGTCGGTCGGGTCGTCAAAATGCCCGTTCTTGACAAGATTCAGTTCTTCAGGCTTTGTCTTCTGTGCATGCGCGGGGGGTACCACGCTTATACCGAGGGTCAGCGCGGCGGCCCAAAAAAGCGTGCAGGTAGCGTGCATAGCGTCTCCTTGCGTTCGTCTACGACATGTTCTTCAACTTACGCACGATCCATTCTATCGCCAGCAGTGCGATCAGGCAAGCCAGCACGAACGGGGTTTGCCAAAGTGAATGGTATTCGAGTTTACGTTCGCGCCGTTCAGTGACGCTCAACTCCTGAAGGGTGGCGTCGATCTCTTCAGGCGTGCCGTAGCGCCCTCCGCTCGAACGGGCCAATGCCTTCAAGGCCTTGTCATTGATGGGTTTCAGTACCATCTCTTGCGAGGTCGCACGTACCGTAAAGAGACAAGGGGTGGATTGCACCTTCTTGCCGTCAATCTCGACGGTCGCCGTGGCGCGATAGTTGCCGGGTTCGTTCGGAATGAACTCGGTCACATATCCTGGAATCTCTGCACCGCCCGCCGCTTGAATCGCACGTCCGGCCATGGCGAGCGGGATCACGCGGTCGGAGGGCGTCGTGACCTCGCACGACACCTTCCAGTTCTTGCGGGGCTCATTGGGCGGAATGACCAGACGCCCTTGCAGGATGGCAGGATCGCCGACGGCGATGGTGCCGGCGTCAGTGAAGAGTTCAAGATGATACTTGTCGAGGTCGCTTTCAGATGGCGACATCCACTGTACGATCTGGCGCCAGAATTTCGGGTAGGGTTTGTCTTCGCCGGGCTGCATGACCCAGCGCCAGAGCGAGTCGGTCAACACGGCCAGCACTTTGCCTTGACCGTAAACGCGCGACACCAGCAACGGGTGGGTGCCGCTGTCGGTCTGAACCTCCGCCAGCGCGAACGCGCCGCCGGAGAGGGTGACGCCGGTGAAGACCGAGAGCACGGGCGGCAAGGTGGCCGGCATGTCGGGATTGTTGGCCAGGGCGGGATGGGCGCGCCCTTCGGCGGTCCACACGACATTGAATCGGCCCTCGATCGCCGGGGCGCCGGCGCGTGTGAAAGGCAGCAGCTTGGCGAGTTCGGTTTGGGCGATACCGTTAGCACCCCATAGCTTCTGCCCGCCCAGCAGGATCAGGCTGCCGCCCTTTTCGACAAAGCCGAGGATGGTGCGGCAGTGTTCAGCCGAAAGCGCTTCGGCATCGAAATCGCCCAGCACGATAATCTTGTTGAGGCTGAGCTGTTCGGGCGTGAGGTCAAAGACGAGCCCTTGACGATCGCCATACGCGATCCACTCTTTAGTGCCGGGGGCCGTCCGGCTGGGCATCTGGAAAAACGCCAGCGGCGTGATGTCCTTGTTTGCAAACAACGCACGGGCGAAATGTTTGCTTTCAAAACGCGGCACGTCCTCCAGGAACAGCACCCGGTTCTTGGCATCCAGGACATCTACGGCAACCACGAGCTCGTTATCGTTGGTTTGGACTTCGCCGGGCAGGATCGGGATGCGCACGGTATAGGTTTCGCTGCCAACCTCAGGGTGGGAAAGCTTGAATTGGACGTCACGGCTGCCACCCTCGGGAGGAAGCTGAACCGCGACCTTTTCGATTTCTTTGCCGTCTTTGAGCAACTGAACCTGAAAGGGCTCGCCCTTCCCACCCTGTCCGGCGATCGTGACCGACATGGCCGTATCCCAACCGACGATCGCCCGGCGCGGGGTGTCGATCATGTCCACGCGCATGTCGGGCGTATCATCTGGCAACCCGGGTTTTTCCAGTTCCACGACATAGAGGGGGGCCGGCCAGGTCATCTCGGCCCAGGTGTCTTTCTTCTCGCGCGTGTCGATGGCGTCTGTCAACACCAATACGCCTGCCAGTTCCTGACCGCGCAGTCGTTCAAAAAGCCGGTTGAGGCTCAGATTGAGGTGCGTGGATTTGCCGTCCGGCTGAAGTGTACCAAGCTGGTCGAGACCGAGCGGCGAATCGAGGTCGGCGTGGAAGGGATAGACCTCAAGCAGGCAGGACGCACGCAGCTTTTTAACCCAGTCAGCCTTGTCCAGCAGCGCCATGGCCGTTTCCCACCGGGTGTGCTGGGCGTTCTCGTCAGCACTCTGGCTCATGGAGCCGGATGTGTCAAGCAGGACGATGAAGCGCGGCTTGATGACCTCGGTCAGTGCGCTTTTCTTGCCGGGAAGCAGCAACACCCAGAAAAAGGCCAGCAGGAAAAGCAGGCGCAGGCCGAGCAAGGCGAAGCCTGTGGCCGAGCGCGGCAGGTAGCGCCATGCGGCAAAGGCCACAACGGCAAGCGACGCCACCAGCGCCAGGAGGAGCATGGCACCCGAGAGGCTGTTTTCAAAAATCCATTCTGCGGTAGGCATATCAGAGGTTGAGCAGGTGTCAGGGTGAGGCGTCAGGAGGTCGCGACTTTACCGGCAAGGTCGACCTTCATCTTCTCGATCGCACCGGTTTGAGATCGCAACGCACGGTTGGCAGCCCACCATTCAAGCAGGGCGAGCAACAGCGCGACCCAAAGAAAGACCTCCGCCAGGGAGCGTCCATTGCGGTGTTCGTCAACCAGACGCAGCAACTCTTCGGGGTCGCTGGCGTTCAGCAATTTCTTGAAGCCGGTCCATTCGGCGAGATCGTCCGGACTCGCAGGAGTCAGACGCGATTCAAATCGGTCCGTGTTGACGGCCAGCACAGGCTCCGGCTCGGCCACGCCGGCCTTGGCGCGCGTATAGATGCCCGGTTCGGGCAGGGCGTCAATGAAAAAGGTTCGGTTGCCGTTGTCTTTGATCTGTAACGGCAGGCCTGAGGGCATGCTGATCGTGTCGTCATCGCGGTAGTTGGGGATCGCCTCGTTGACCGGCAGATGTGCGCCCAGGGTGAGGTGCGGTGGCTGGACGGATGCGCCTGCTCCTTGACGGATAAGCTGATGCACAACCGGCAAAAAGAACGCGGTGAGCGGGAAGGTGCTCGAGTCACGGTTCGCGCCGACCGTAAAGAGAAAGACTCTCCCACGGCCGACCGCACGGCCGACCAGGAAGGGCTGGCCGTCGCCGGCCGTAACCAGCACGGCCGCGCCGTCCTGAAGCTCGCCCAGCGTCATCACCCGCTTGAGGGCCACAATCGGTACCGTGCCGGGCGGCAACGGGAGGCTGAAAGTCACCACTTGTCCCTCTTGGTTCGGAATACGCCTCAGCGGGCGCGCGGCCCTATCGACCGGGATGTCAACGGTGCCAGTCGGGAAGGCGGGAAGGACTTTCAAGTCGGTATAAGCGCTGACCTCCGCACGGTAACCGGGAAACACCACAACCACGCCGCCGTTTTTCGCGTATTCCTCGACACGTAGAATCGTTTGGCCGTCCAGCGGGAAGGCATCGCAGAGGAACAGTGCCTGGTAGTCACGCAGGTCGATCTGCGCGAGCTCGGCCACCTCCGCCTGCTTGACGCTCTCGTCGGCCGCACCGGGGGCCAGCGCCGCCTTGAGGTAACGCGTCGCGTCCTGAGGCCCGGAGATCAGGACGGGGAGCTGCTTGCGCACACGGATCAAGAATTGAAAGGCGTCGTCCTCCGGCAACGCATCCGCTGGCGTGGTGACGGTGGCGACATGTACGCCCGGCTCAAGCCCGCTGAGCACAAAGTCAACTGTGGCCTCGGCGTCGGCTTCTGTGGTGATGCTGCGGCGTCCGCGCTCCTGGCCGTCGACGTTCACGGCGACCGCGATGGTTTTGGCGGCGCCGGTCCGTCCGACGCGGACATTCAGGCGCGCGGTCTGACCGGCCAGCATCAGGGCGGGCGAGACCTTGACGTCGGTCGGGCAAGCGTTGTCTGGCTGCAGGGCGCCAGCCAGCAGGGTGAAGAAGGAGACCTTGTCGCGCTGTTCGCGTGTGATGCGGAACGTGTTGTCGCCGCTTGCGGCATCTTCCGGCGGGGCGTCGCGGAATCCCTGCCAGGCCAAGGCTTGGCCGTCGGTCAGAATGTAGACCTCGCGTTCGCGCCGTCCCTCCTGCTGTTCGAGCGTACGGAGCGCCATGGCCACCGCCTCGTCCAGCTTGCTGGATCCATTCTGGCAGGCGAGGGCCTGGATGGCCTGCACGACTGTGGCGTGTTCGGTGGTCGGTTTCTCGATCACCGGGATCGGGGTGTCAGCCGCCACATAGACGCACACGCGGTCGCCGGCGAAGAGCCCGTTGACGATGCTGACGGCGGCGTCTTTGCAGACGGCGAAGACCTTGCCGCGATCCAGCTCATAGTTCATGCTGTACGAGGCGTCGATCACGATCGCCACGTCGCGGCGTGTCCGGCTCAGCCAGGAACCGCCGGATGTGGAGCGCAGCACGGGCAGGGCGAACGCGAAGCCGATCATTAAGAGCAGCAGTGTTCGCAACAGCCACAGCAGAAAGTTCTCAAACCGTACCCGGCTGGATGACCGTTTCTGCGCGGCCTTGAGGAAGCGCAGCGTGGGGAAAGGCGTGACGACAGTACGGCGACGCTGGAACATGTGCAGCATCAGCGGGATCGCGGCGGCCGTCAGAGCCCATAGAAAGGCTGGATTAGCAAAAACGAGCATAAGGTGAAAAATGAGTGGGGCTCTTAACCTACGATCCCTTTCCGCAAGTCACCACTAACAATCGCTATCGCAAACATAACGCGCTAATTGTAGCGTATGTTCTGTCCCGTGTCGAGCACACGCATGAACATTTCGAGCAATCTCCAGCGTATGGCATTGGCATGCCGTAACGGCAAGCCGGGCCCAATTTTGCATTGTACCGAAAACCGCATAAGGGTAACATACTCCACCGTCTTGTAATCAGGCTGACTGTATGGAGTGAAGGAGTTACGGGTGAGTCAAAAGATCGACGTGGCCTATGTGGCCGAACTGGCGCGACTGTCGCTGACGCCGGAGGAAAATAATACGTTTCAGCAGCAGTTGGAAACCATTGTCCGTTATGTCGAAAAAATCGGCGAGCTGAACTTGGACGGAGTGGAACCGACGATGCACGGTCAGCCGGTCGTCAATGTTTTCCGCGAGGATGCCGTCGTGCCGTCGGTCGGGCGCGAGTGTTTTCTGGCCAACGCCCCGGAGCGCAACGGCGACGAAATCCGGTTGCCGAAAATCGTGGAAGATGCCTGAGGGGAGTCGGTAAATGGTCGGAATGGATCTCACACTTTGTGCGGCGGCGGAAGGTTTGCGGAAGAAGGCATTTTCGTCGGTTGAGCTCACGCAGTCTGTATTGGCTGCGATTCGGGAAAAAGACGGTGCGCTGAACGCCTACCTGAGCGTCGATGGAGAGGGGGCGTTGAAGCAGGCGGCGGCGGCGGACGCGGCGCGCGCGGCGGGACGTGACGGCGATCTGCTCGGCATACCGGTGGCCGTCAAAGATTTGATCAACGTGGCGGGGCAGCCCTGCACCTGCGCGTCGAAAATACTGACGGGTTACGTCGCGCCGTACGACGCCACGGTGTCGGCGCGGTTGCGTGAGGCGGGCGCGGTTTTTGCGGGCCGCACCAACATGGACGAGTTCGCCATGGGGTCGTCCACCGAAGGGTCGGCCTTCAAGGTCACGCGTAACCCGCACGACCTGACGCGTGTTCCCGGCGGATCGAGCGGCGGTTCGGCGGCGGCGGTGGCCGGTGGCGAGGCGATCGCGGCGCTCGGCACCGACACGGGCGGCTCGATCCGGCAGCCGGCCGCTTTTTGCGGCTGTGTGGGGCTCAAGCCCTCGTACGGCCGTGTCTCGCGCTACGGTGTCACCGCGTATGCCTCGTCGTTGGACCAGGTGGGGCCGATGACCCGCACGGTCGAAGACGCGGCTGTGCTCTTGCAGGCGCTGGCGGGGGGGGATCCACACGACGGCACCACGCTGGACGTGCCGGTGCCGGATTATCGGGCGGCGCTGCGCGGCGGAATCAAGGGCATGCGAATTGGACTGCCCCGGGAGTATTACATCGACGGGACCGACCCCGATGTGATGGCCTGCGTGCGCCGGACCGTGGACGCCTGCGCGGCGGCGGGGGCTGAAATCGTAGAGGTCAGTCTGCCGCACACCGAGTATGCGATTGCGGTCTACTACATCGTGGCCACGGCCGAAGCCTCGGCCAACTTGGCACGGTTCGACGGAGTCCGTTACGGGCACCGCACGGAGAAACCCGAGTCGGTCTTCGACCTGTATGCGCGGAGCCGCGCCGAAGGTTTCGGCACCGAGGTCAAGCGTCGCATCATCTTGGGGACGTATGTGTTGAGCAGCGGGTATTACGACGCGTATTACGGGTGCGCGCAAAAGGTGCGGACACTGATTCGGAACGATTTCACTGAGGCGTTTAAGCGTTGCGACGTGATGTTTACGCCGGTGGCGCCGACGGCAGCCTACCGCATCGGCGAGGCGTGTAACGATCCGCTCAAGATGTATCTGGGTGACGTGTTTACGGTCCCGGCCAATCTGGCCGGCATTTGCGGACTCTCGGTTCCGTGTGGACGGACTGCGGACGGGCTGCCTGTCGGCCTCCAGATTCTCGGGCCGGCGTTCGGCGAGTGTGCGGTGCTGCGGGCTGGTCAGGCGGTGGAAGGGGAGGTCCGCACATGAGCCAGTATGTGATTACGATTGGTCTTGAGACGCATGTCCAGCTCAAGACGGCCACCAAGATGTTTTGCGGCTGCAGCCTGGCTTTCGGCGAGGAGCCGAACACCAACGTCTGCCCGGTGTGTCTGGGATATCCGGGGGCGTTGCCGGTCATGAACCGCGAGGCGATCCGGTTGACGGTCCTTTCCGGTTTGATGCTGGGGTGCGAGATCAACCGCCACAGCACCTTTGACCGTAAGAACTATTTCTATCCGGACATGTCCAAGGACTATCAGATCTCGCAGAACACGCATCCGCTCTGCTTGGGCGGCAGCGTTACGATCGGGACGCCGGAGGGACCGAAACGCATCCGCATCAACCACATTCACCTGGAGGAGGATGCGGCGAAGATCAACCATTACGCCCGGTTCAGCGGGGTGGATTTCAACCGTTGCGGCACGCCGCTGATGGAGATTGTGTCTGAACCCGATCTCTCCTCGCCTGAGGAGGCGATGGCCTATCTTCAGGCCCTCAAGCAGATTCTCGTCTATGCGGGTGTGAGCGACTGCAACCTGGAAGAGGGGAACATGCGGTCGGACGTGAACATCAGCGTGCGCCCGGCGGGGCAGGAGAAGCTCGGCACGAAGGTGGAGATCAAGAACATGAACACCTTCAAGGGCATCCACGCGGCGTTGGAGTATGAAATCGCGCGGCAGCTTGCGGTGGTCAAGAGCGGCGGCACGCTGGTGCAGGAGACGCGGCGCTGGGATCCGGAACTGGGCGAGACGCAGTCGATGCGCGGCAAAGAGAACGCGCACGATTACCGTTATTTTCCGGAGCCGGATCTGGTGCCGGTCGAGTTGTCCGACGAGTTGATCGAGTCGTGGCGGGCACAGTTGCCCGAGGCGCCGGCCGCGCGGCGTGAGCGCATGATGGCCGAGTACGGGATCCCCGCGTATGACGCCGGGGTGCTGGCGGATGTGAAGGAGAACGCCGATTTCTTCGAGGCGGCGGCGCGGGCGTGCAAACCTGGGTTGGGCAAGACGGTGTCGAACTGGTTCATGACAGAAGTGATGCGGCTGCTCTCCGAAACCGGGAAGGGGGTGGGGGCGTGTGCATTGACGCCCGCCGCGCTGGCCGAGCTGGTCACGCTGGTGGATGAGGGCGTGATCAACGGCCCGACGGCCAAAGAACTTTTGTCCGACGTGTTTGCAAAGGGCGGTTCGCCGCGCGCCATCGTGGATGAGCGCGGGCTCGCGCAGGTGAGCGACGTTTCGGCGCTGGAGGCGTTTATTGTGCAGGTGTTCGCGGAGAATGCCAAGTCGGTGGCAGACTTCCGGGCCGGCAAGAAGGCTGCCGCCGGATTCCTCGTGGGGCAAGTCATGAAGCTGAGCAAAGGCAAGGCCGATCCGAAGCTGGCCGGCCGTCTGGTTGCTGAACGGCTGGCGGAAGGGCAGTAGATGCCACCCTGTTACGATTGCGGCTTTCCCCAAGGTGATTTTTTTGGCAAACTCTCTCCCCCATATGGGAAGCAAGGAGACCGACGGTGACATCAAACGATGATTATGTGCTGCAGCTTCTGCAGGAGCAAGGTTATGTGACGGCCGATCAGATCGATGCTGTCGTGAACTCGATCCGGCAGGAGGGGGAAACCTCGCTTGATATCTTGATCCAGACCGGGGCTGTCACTGAAGATGACGTGCTGGCCCTGATCGCCGCGCAGTTCGGTCTCGATTACGTGCACGTGAATGCGGATGCCATCGACCCGGCCGTTGCCGGTTTGGTGACCGGTGAGGTCGCGCGCAAGTACGGGGTGGTGCCGGTCATGGCCTCTGAGGGGGCGGTGACTGTGGCGCTGAGCGATCCGATGGGATACGACACGATCGACAGTCTGCGCTACGTGCTCAAGACCGACGTGCAGGCGGTGATCGCGCCGCGTACCGAGGTCAAGGCGGCGATGGATAAGCTTTACCCCGAAGAGTTCGAGAGTATTTTCGGCTCGGATGACCTCAACGTTGATGTCGAGGAAAAGAAGAGGGGCGAGGAAAGCTCTGACGCCAAAGATTCGGATGCCCCGGTCATCCGCCTGGTCAGCATGATCCTGACCGAAGCGGTCAAGATGCGCGCGTCTGATATCCATCTGGAACCGATGGAGCGGTATTTCCGTGTGCGCTACCGCATTGACGGCGTGTTGCGTGAGATGGATCGTCCGCCCAAACGCCTGCAGGCGGCGATCATCAGCCGCGTCAAGATCATGTCCAACATGAAGATCTCGGAGAAGCGTGTGCCGCAGGACGGCCGCATCCAGATCAAGGTGCAGGGCCGCGATCTCGACCTGCGTGTCTCGTCGGTGCCGACCAACCACGGCGAGAGTATCGTCATGCGTATCTTGGACAAGTCCAACCTTTCGCTGGGCTTGCCGCAGCTCGGCTTTCTGTCGGATGACCAAAACACCTTCGAGCGGTTGATCAGTCTGCCGGACGGCGTGCTGCTGGTGACCGGACCGACCGGCTCCGGGAAAACCACCACGCTTTACGCGTGCTTGGGGCAGATCAATCTGCCGGACCGTAAAATCATCACGGTGGAAGACCCGGTGGAATATCAGATGTCCGGTATCAACCAGGTGCAGGTGAACAAGGATGTGGGCCTCGACTTTTCGGCGGCGCTGCGTTCAATTCTGCGTCAGGCACCGAACATCGTGATGATCGGCGAAATTCGTGACCAGGAGACCGCCGAGATTGCCATGGAAGCGGCCCTGACCGGTCACTTGGTTTTCAGTACGTTGCACACGAATGACGCACCCAGTGCCGTGACGCGTCTGCTGGATATCGGGATCAAGCCATTCTTGGTGGCTTCGGCGCTGCGCGCGGCGATGGCGCAGCGGCTGGTGCGTTCGATCTGCGAGAAGTGCCGCGCGGAATATACCCCGACCGAGCGCGAGTTGAAGATGCTCGGGGCGATCTCCAAAAAAGAAACGGTGTCAACCATGTTCAAGGGGAAAGGATGTCCGCATTGCAGCCAGAGCGGCTACAAGGGACGGAAAGGCATTTTCGAGATTTTCCAGATCGACGATTCGATCCAGCGTCTGATCTTTGATCATTCGCCTGCCACCGTGCTGCGTGCCCGCGCACGCGAAATGGGCATGCGGACGCTGCGTGAGGATGGCATGTTGAAGGTGGCCTCGGGCATGACCACGCTCGAGGAGGTGTTGCGGGCTACAATGGGAGATGCAGACTGATGAGCACAGATATCAATATGAACGATTTGCTGCAGGCGACGGTCGACGAGGGATCCTCCGACTTGCACATCCGCGTAGGGGTGCCGCCGATGCTGCGTATTCACGGTGCGCTGACGCCGCTGGACAGCCCGCCTCTCACCGCGGAAGACACCAAGGCTCTGGCCGACTCGATCATGGCCTCAGACAAAATGCATGAAGTGGAGCAGTGCGGCGGCGCGGACTTCGCGTTGCCTTTCGGCGATCTGGCCCGTTTCCGTGTGAGCGTTTTCAAGGAACGCGGCAACTACGGCATCGTTCTCCGTCAGATCCCGAACAAGCTGCTGACGCTGGAGCAGATCGGTTTGCCGGAGCAGGTTAAGGAACTGTTGTTCCGCCCGCGCGGTTTGATTCTTGTGACGGGCCCGACCGGTTCCGGTAAGACCACGACGCTGGCGACGATGATCGACATCATCAACAAAGAGCGCGATGTGCACATCATCACGGTGGAAGACCCGATCGAGTATTACCACCCGCACAAAAGGTCGGTGGTGACCCAACGCGAGATCGGCCACGATGTGCCGTCCTTTGCCGAGGCTATCCGCCGTGCGCTGCGTCAAGACCCTGATGTGATCCTCGTCGGTGAAATGCGTGATCTGGAAACCATGCAGGCTGCAATCACAGCCGCAGAAACCGGACACTTGGTCTTTGCGACGCTGCATACCACCGGCGCGGCTGCGACGGTCGACCGTATCGTGGACGCCTTCCCAACCGACCAGCAGGAGCAGGTCCGCACACAGCTTTCGGTGGGCTTGGTCGCGGTGATCTCGCAGTTGCTGTTGGCGCGCGTGGACAAGCCCGGACGTGTCGCGGCTTTTGAGATCATGATTTCAACGCCGTCGATCCGGTCTCGCATCCGCGACAACAAGACCTTCCAGATCAGTTCCGACATCCAGACCGGTGCCAAATACGGCATGATTTCGCTCGATTCGCACCTGATGGATCTTTACTTGAACGGATTGATCTCGTACGACGATCTGGTGACGAAATCGCAGGATCCGGATACGCTGGTCCAAAAACTGAAAGAAGAGTTGCAGGCAAGGAGGTAGGGCATGGCGGAAGAAACTTTGGCGCCGATCACGTCGGCGTACGATCCCTTGCTCGACCTGGTGGTCAGTAACGGAATCATCGATCAGCAGCAGGCCGATGAGCTGCGTGAGGAGCACAAGAACACGGGGCATTCGATCCGGCAATTGTTGATTGACAACGGTTTCGTGAGCGAGGATGACCTGCTGGGAATGATGGCGGCCTATCAGGGCTGTGATGTGGTTGATCTCTCAGTGATGGCGCTGGACACCGATGTGGTCCAAAGCATTCCTGCCAGCGTCGCCCGCATGTACAATGTCCTGCCGGTCTACGCGACGGCCGGGACCATCACGCTCGCCACATCGAATCTGGTCGATCTGCATGTGATGGACGAGCTGATGTTCGTCCTGACCAAAGACGTGCAGTTCGCGATGGCGCGCGAAAAGGATGTGACGGATCGCGTGAAGGAGTATTACGGGGACGAAAGCGCCTCGGTCTCCGACATGCTCAACAGCTTGGAGTCCGACCTCACGCTGGACTCTTCGCTGAATGTGGACGAGGCTGATGACAAGAGCCTGGAATCAGCGGCTGCGGCCGCCCCGGTCGTGCGGTTCGTGAATCTGGTGCTGTATCAGGCCGTGACCGACCGCGCCTCGGACATCCACTTTGAGCCGTTTGAAACCGATTTCAAGATCCGCTACCGTGTGGATGGCGCGTTGTATGAAATGTCACCACCGCCACGCCGTCTGGCGTTGCCCATCATCTCGCGTATCAAGGTCATGTCCGGCCTGAACATCGCCGAACGCCGGATCCCGCAGGACGGCCGTATCGCGTTGACAGTCGCGGGGCACCAGGTTGACCTGCGTGTGTCGTGCCTGCCCACCGCCCACGGCGAAAGCGTGGTGTTGCGTGTGCTCGACCGTAGCGCGGTCTCGCTCGACCTTGAAAACGTCGGGCTGCCGGAAGATGTCTATGAAGTCTTGACGATGGACATCGAAAAGCCCAATGGCATCATCGTGGTGACCGGGCCGACCGGCTCCGGCAAAACCACGACGCTCTACTCTTGCCTGCGCCGCATCAACACGATCGACTCCAAGCTTCTGACTGCTGAAGAGCCGGTCGAGTACGACATGGACGGCATTGTCCAGGTGCAGATCAACCCCAGCGCCGGCAACACCTTTATCCGCGTGCTGCGTGCCTTTTTGCGTCAGGATCCCGACATTATCATGATCGGCGAAATCCGTGACTTGGAAACCGCCGAAATTGCGGTTCAGGCATCGCTGACCGGTCACTTGGTTTTCAGCACGCTGCACACCAATGACGCGGCCGGCGCGGTGACCCGTCTGATCGACATGAATGTCGCGCCGTACCTGATCGCCTCGACGCTACAGTCGGTGCTGGCGCAGCGGTTGGTGCGTACGATCTGCCTGAACTGCAAGGAGGCGTATGTTCCGGATGACGAGACGCTGGACCGTCTATCCCTGAAGCGTTCAGATATTGGGGACCGCTCGTTCTACTACGGGCGAGGCTGCTCCAAGTGCAACGGCACCGGCTATAAGGGGCGGAAAGGTGTGTTTGAGTATCTGCGCGTGACGGATCCGATCCGCGATCTGATCAATGAGCGTAGGCCGACCCTGTTCATCCGTGAACGGGCGCGCGAGCTGGGTATGCGGACCATGCGTGAAGACGCCATCCGTAACGTCCTGGACGGTTACACGACGGTTGATGAGATTTTGCGTTACACGTAAGGGCGCAAGGAGAGAGCGTGGAAAACGTAGTGGTTATCGGAAGCGGGCCGGCAGGCCTGACGGCGGCGATTTATGCGGCGCGGGCCAATCTGAGTCCAGTCGTGGTCGAGGGCATGCAGCCGGGGGGCCAGCTCACGCAGACTTCGGATGTTGAGAACTATCCCGGGTTTGAACGTCCCATCACCGGCACGGATCTCGTGATGACGATGCGTACCCAAGCCGAGCGTTTCGGTGTGCGCTATTTGATGGATGAGGTTACGGGATGTGACTTTTCGGGCGCAACCAAGCGGCTTTCGCTCATGGTCGGCGGTACTTTGGAAGCCCGCGCCGTGATCATCGCGACCGGTGCCAGTGCCCGCTATCTGGGGATCGAGTCGGAACAGAAACTGATGGGCAAGGGCGTTTCAGCCTGCGCCACGTGCGACGGTGCGTTTTTTAAGGGGCACCCCGTCGCGGTCGTCGGTGGTGGCGATACGGCGATGGAGGACGCCCTCTATCTGTCGCGTATCGCGTCGCACGTGACGGTCATCCATCGCCGCGACGCGTTCCGCGCATCCAAAATCATGGCGGATCGCGTGCTCGCCGCACCTTCCATCGACATACGTTGGAATTCGGTGGTAGAAGAGGTCCTTGACGTTGCGCGTGGAGAGGTTACCGGCCTGCGCCTGCGCAATGTCAAGACCGGGGCGCTTGACGAGCTGGCGGTTGACGGTGTTTTCATGGCGATCGGCCACGTTCCCAATACGGAGGCCTTCGCGGGCCAGTTGGAACGTGACAGCGAAGGGTACATCGTGACGAACAGCACGCGCACGTCTGTGCCCGGTGTCTTCGCAGCAGGCGATGTCCAAGACCGTCACTACAAACAGGCGATTACGGCGGCGGGGTCGGGCTGTATGGCGGCGCTGGAGGCTGAGCGGTTTTTGACCGCGCACGGATAAGCATGGCGGATTTTTTTGACAGAGAGTATACGGCCCGGGAAGCGTATGGGCGCCTCTATCAATATGCCCGCAAGTACCGTGGGCGTCTGTTGGCCGGTTTGCTGGCCGGCTCGATCACGGCCGGCTCGTGGGTGCCGATCTTTCAGGTCATTCAGCCGATCTTGAGGCAGGTGCAACGGGCCGACGAGCAGAGCCACGGTGTTGTGCCCATTGAGCAGCAGCCTGCTGCCGTCGGCCACCCTGCGTCATCACCTGTCAAGATCAACGAAGGTCTGAAAGACTTGATCAAGCAGGGCACTGGCGCCGTGCCCGCCGGTGCTCACGAAGTCGCGCTGCCCTCTTGGTTCAATAAGGCTGAGGCTTATGCCAACCGTCTGGGGATCACTTTCCGCGACGAGCAGGGCAACATGACCGGCCAACTGTTGCTGTTAACGCTTTTCGTGGTGCCTTTGGTGATGCTGGTGAAGATGGTGGCGATGTACATGAACCACTATTTCCTGCGTTGGACCGGCGCCAAAGTGGTGCAGGATTTTCGCATGGCCATGTTCCGCCGCCTGCAATCTCAGGGACTTCACTTTTTTGGACGGACCGATGTTGGACAGTTGATGAGCCGCTGTACCAGCGATCCGCAGCAGGTGGATCACGTCATCTCGCACACACTGGCGGACCTGTGCCGTGCGCCGTTCGAAATTCTCGTGTCGGTCGGGTATGTGATCTATTTCGCCGTCAAGAACAACATGCTGGAAACCTTGGTGCTGGTGTTGTTCGGTTTTCCATTGATCCTGTTGCCGATGGCGGTCTTGGGTTCGCTGGTGCGCCGCTGGTCGCGTAAGGCCTTGCAACGCATCTCGTTCATCTCGTCTAAGATCCATGAGAATCTGACCTGTATCCGCGTTGTGAAGGCCTACCATACCGAAGAATACGAAATCGAGAAGTATCGGCAGGTCAACCAGTATTATGTAAAAAGCGTGTTGCGCGCGTTGCGGATTGAACTGCTGATCACACCGTCAGTCGAGTGCGTGGGTGTCTTTCTGATTTTCATGTTTGTCATCTACTGTTTCTTCCGCAAGATCGCGATTCATGAGATCGTGCCGTTGCTGGTGCCGTTCCTCGTGGCCTACCGACCGATGAAGCAGCTCGGCAAGGTCCAGGCACAGATCGAACGGGGGCGTGCGGCGCTGGCCCGCATGTATTCGCTGCTGGATACCGATTTCAGCCTGCCGCAGGCCGCGACGCCAGTGCACAAGGCGAGTTTTGACGACCGTGTACGCTTTGATCACGTCGATTTCCGTTACGGTGATGGACCGGAATTAACGATTAAGGACGTCTCGTTCGAGATTCCGCGCGGGGCGGTCGTCGCTGTGGTCGGCGGAACCGGGTCGGGCAAGACCACACTCGCCAATCTGCTGGCCCGTTTTTACGATCCGGTTGCAGGTGCTGTAACCATGGACGGCGTTGATTTGCGCCAGATCGATATCGCCGACGTGCGTCGGTTGATCGGAGTCGTGACCCAGGAGTCGGTGCTGTTCAACGACACTATTGCGGCCAACATCGCCTACGGGACGCCGGATGCCACGCGGGAACAGGTCATCGCAGCCGCCAAGCTCGCGAATGCGCATGACTTCATCATGGCGCAGCCCGAAGGCTACGACCGCGTGGCGGGCGAAAAGGGATTCGCGTTGAGTGGCGGCGAGCGGCAGCGTGTTGCCATCGCGCGCGCAATCCTCAAGAATCCGCCGATCCTGATTCTGGATGAGGCAACCAGTGCGCTTGACACGGTGACCGAGCGGCTGGTGCAGGATGCGATCAACAAACTGATGGCGAACCGTACGACTTTCGCGATTGCGCACAGATTGAGTACGATCCGTAACGCCGATCTGATCCTGGTGCTGGACAAGGGCGTCATTATTGAACGCGGGACGCATGAGCAGCTCTACTCGGCATCCGGTGCGTACCGGAAGCTGTGCGATATGCAGATGCTGGCGTAATGGGGGAAACATGGGGAAGCACAAGGGGAACCTTGAGTCGCGCATCGTCAAGGCGGGCGTCTTCGTTTTGATTGCCCACATTTTGTTCAAGCTGGCGGGGTTGATTCAGGCGAAAGTCATGGGGCACTACCTGCCGCAGGCGACGTTTGATGTTGTCTATGCCTTTGCCTTTGAAAACTGCATCTTTATGCTATTTCTGATCGGCGAGGAGGTTCTCGGGCCGGCATTTCTGCCGGTCTTCA
>DAOTKE010000071.1:0-17584 GCA_035449085.1 Kiritimatiellia bacterium
GAAGTGTTTCCCTGATAAACAACGCGCGAGCCCAGTTCAAATAAAAACGCCCTGAGACGATATGGGACGCCCTCCTTCTCGGCTCGCTCCCAAGCCTTGACCAACTTATCATGAAATTCAACAGGGATCAGCGACAAGATCGCCGATTTGTCTTTCGCATTGAAATCCCGACCAACTCCGAAAAAGGCATACATCTCGTCGGACCAGAAATTTTCGCCGGTCAGGATGTCGTATCGCCACGCTCCCATTCCGGCCACACTCTGCGCCTCTTTCAGCAGGGCCAACGTTTCCTGAAGCGACTGTTCGATTCGTTTCCGATCCGTAATATCGTGATAGATCGACTGCAACAATCCGTCAGCCATCATTTTCGAACGTATCTCCACAATGATTTCAGAGCCGTCCGCGCGTCGGATCGTGCGTTCCCGCGTCACCGTCTCACCCGCATACACCAGATCGAATCGCAACGGGTTTTTTTCATGTTCCCCCGGCGCGAAAGGCATCTCCGTGATAGGCCGACCGACAATCTCCTCGCGCGGCAAACCGAACAACTGACACATGCATTCGTTGGCTTCTGAGATCAGCCCCTCTTTCGTGCCGATCAGAATCCCGTCCACGGCGAAGTTGAGCAGACTGAAATACCGCTGCTCTCTGCTGTCCAGTTCACGCTGGGTCAAGCGGGATTGTTCGTGGTGATGATCGATCAATGCGTTTCGCGAGGCGGTCAGGTCAGCGATCTTGTCGTTCAGCATTCGGTTCATGCTGTTCACCACCCGCGCGAGCGTGGCCATTTCATAACCGCCCTCTTCCGGCACGGTGCTGTCGGTTCTCCCCCGGCTGAGCGCCTCAACGGCCACGGTCAACCGCTCAAGCGGGCCGAAGATCTTCCGCCCGATCCAACGCCCCAGCGTCAAATTGATCACCAAAAATATCAGACAAAGAGCCAAGGCCTCGCAAGCCGATTGTACCGAAGGCAGACTCCGACATTTTTCCGCAAAAAGCAACGGAAACACAACCAGTAACGCCACCATGTTGGCCCACAACAGTCGGGTGAAATACTGCTTGTGAATCGTGCGGGCCACATGCTCACACGAGGCGCTAGTCGTTTCCGGCTTCATACGTCACATTATACCGTGAAAGGATGTTTCCAAGGCTCCCGGTAAACGCGCAGAAGCCGCGCGGCTGCCTCCGGGTTGTCGCCCACCGACTCAGATGCCGCATCCCACTCGACCCGGCGCCCGGTCTCGTACGCGATCATGGCGAGCTTTACCGCGACTGTAGATCTTGACCCCTCTTCGATCAGGCAACACGGCGCTTGCCGTGTCCTGACCGCATTGAGAAAATCCGCCATGTGCAGCACGCCGGTATCCGCCTTCACCGAGAACTCTTGACGTTCCGCGCTTTTGCCTTTAGGAATGACCGCCCAGCGATTGTCCGTGACAAATACCGTCTGCTGCTCACCATAGAAAAAGATGCCGTTCGAGACCTCCGGCGCATGTTCCGCCGCCCCCCAGATACGGTGCCGCCACGTCAACGGACATGAGGCGAAATCGAAATGCGCGGTCAGCACGTCCGGCGTGGTGATTTTTCCTTTGAGAGCATACAGGCCTCCGGACGCCGACACCGAACGCGGCGCCCCCTCGCCGAGAATCATGCGCGCCGCATCAATCAGATGAATACCCCAGTCGACCAAGTGGCCGTGGCCGGTCGTCTGCTCCAGCCGCCAGTTCTTATGGCCGACCTGCGGACTGTAAGGTATCAGCGGAGCCGGCCCGCACCACAGATCCCAGTCGAGCGAAGCGGGCGGCGGTTGGGGTGACGGATCTTTGACGCCTGCAGTGTAGTGTATGGCGGCCTCGGCGCAGATAATTCGTCCCGCCTTGCCTTCACGCAGGTAGTCGCGCACCGCCTGAAACGCGGGGCTTTGGCGACGCTGAAACCCCACCTGAACGATGCGTCCGCTGCCGCGCGCGGCATTTTCCATCGCGCGGCATTCGCGCACATCGTAGGCCAGCGGCTTCTCGCAGTAGACATCAAGGCCCCGCTTGACCGCCGCGATGAATTGCAGCGCATGCCACTGCGGCGGGGTCGCGATAATCACGGCTTCCAACTCCTCGACCTGCAAGAGCTCTTCGTAGTGCTTGAAGGCCAACGGCGCCCGACCTTGCCGTTTGGAAATTTCCTCGGCGGCACTCTTCAAATGCTCACTGTCGACATCACACACCGCCACGATATCCACGGCGCCTGCTTTGAATGCCGCCTGAACATGAACCATCCCATACCAGCCGCAGCCGATCACGCCCAGCTTGACCGTTCTCGCCGTTTCCGCACCGCGAATCACCGCAGGCATCTGCGCCACAGCTCCTGCACCCGCCATCGCGCGACAAAATCCGCGCCGTGAAACCGTTGTCATCGTGTCGCCTCCTCGTGTGTCCGTTGTTCTTCATTGTACATGCGCGTTCATTCCGCCGTTCTCAACCGCTTGAGTTCCCGGATTTCGTCACGCAACATCGCCGCACGCTCGAACTCCAGCGCTTCGGCAGCCGCGAGCATGTCGGCCTCCAACTCACCGATCGCACGATGCAGATCATAGGTTTCATGCGACTCGGCCGCCACCATGCGCGCTTCGACCCGCTGCGCCTCGGCATAAAGTGCCAACGACTCGTTGATCGCACGTTTGACGCTGCGCGGCGTGATGCCGTGCTCGCGGTTGTACGCTTCTTGTTTGGCACGGCGCGCCTGCGTCGTCTCCATCATCTCGCGCATGGCGTCGGTCACGGTGTCGGCATACAGGATGACGCGCCCCTCCAGATGACGTGCCGTGCGGCCCGCCGTCTGAATCAGCGAGGTGCCGGAACGCAGGAACCCCTCTTTATCCGCATCGAGCACAGCCACCAAAGCCACTTCCGGCAGGTCAAGCCCCTCACGCAACAGGTTGATGCCCACCAGACAGTCAAACGCGCCCTTGCGCAGACGCCCCAATATCTCCACGCGCTGAATGGCATCGATGTCGCTGTGCAGATACTCCACCCGGATGCCGGTCTCACGCAGATAGGCGGTCAAATCTTCGGCCGAACGCTTGGTCAGGGTCGTGACCAGCACGCGGTCGCCCTTCTCCGCCGCACGCCGCACCTCCTCCATGAGGTCATCAATCTGATTTTCCAAGGGTCTGACTTCAACCGGCGGATCCAGCAGGCCGGTGGGCCGGATCACCTGTTCAACAACGACTTCACTCACTTGCCGTTCGTAGGCGGCAGGTGTCGCCGACACAAACATAATCGGACCGACTTTCGCCAGAAACTCATCAAAATTGAGCGGACGGTTGTCCTTGGCAGAAGGCAAGCGGAATCCGTGCTCCACCAGCGTCTGTTTCCGCGCCTGATCCCCGTTGTACATGGCCCGCAGTTGCGGCAAGGTCACGTGCGATTCATCAATGATCGTCAGGAACTCACCGTCAAAATAGTCTAGCAGGCAGGCAGGCGGTTCGCCGGCGGCCCGGCCGGCCAAATGGCGCGAGTAGTTTTCGATCCCGTTGCAGTAACCCAGTTCGCGCAGCATCTCAAGATCGAATTCCGTGCGCTGTCTCAACCGCTGCGCTTCCAGCAACTTATTCTGGCGTTCCAGTTCGGCCAGCCGTTCGTCCAGTTCGGCACGGATCAGTCCGATCGCGGCTTCGACCTTCTCCTTGGGCATCACGAAATGCTTGGCCGGCGAGACCACCGCACGCGACAGCCGCGTAGCGGACTTGCCGGACACCGGGTCGAATTCACGAATATCCTCCACGTCGTCCCCGAAAAAACTGACCCGGATGCCAGTGGTTTCATAGGACGGGAAAATATCCACGCAGTCCCCGCGCACACGGAACGTGCCGGGTTGCGGGTCATAGTCGTTGCGCGAATACTGAATATCGACCAGTCGCTCCAACATGACGTCACGGTTCAACGTCTTGCCGGACTCAATCTCCACCAGCATCGTGCGATAGTCCTCTGGCGACCCCAAACCATAGATACACGAGACGGAGGCGACAATCACCACGTCGCGCCGCCCGAGTAAGGCATTGGTCGCGCCCAGCCGGTAGCGTTCAATCTCCTCGTTGATCGAAGCATCCTTTTCGATATAGGTGTCCGTCTGGGGAATATAGGCTTCGGGCTGGTAGTAATCGTAATAGCTGACGAAATACTCAACCGCATTGTGCGGGAAAAACCCTTTGAGTTCCGCGAAAAGCTGTGCCGCCAGGGTCTTGTTGTGCGAGATGATGATCGCCGGACGGCCCCACGCGGCAATCACGTTGGCCATGGTGAAGGTCTTGCCGGAACCGGTCACCCCCTCCAAGGTGAAACGTCGTGCTCCGGCCGCCAATCCCTGCGCCAGCGTCCGTATCGCCTGCGGCTGGTCACCGGTCGGCGCAAAGCCGGACACCACCTTAAACTCTGCCAGAGTCTGCCTCATAGGCCGTTATTGTCCCATTCCTTACTTTCCTTGTAAAGCGCACAGGGCACGTTTCTACTTCGTAGAAGCCGTATCCAAAGGAGGAGTTAGGATTTAGGAGGTTGGAGTTTTGCACCCGGTTCTTTGGGGCTGGTTCGTATTCAACTCCTCATTCATAACTTGAGAGTTCAGAGTTGAACGTTCGGCGTTCGACGTTCGGCGTTCTTGACGTCTAAGCCTTCTTTAAACTAACCTTCATCTGTCATGTTGAGAGCCACCGCCACTTACATCCTACTTCTTTCTTACGTGATCGCGTCCTGCATGACGGCCAAGGCACAAAGCCGGCTGGGACTCGACGAACTCGATCTTGCCACCATGAGCTGCGGCTGGGAACGCCCCCAGGCGCGGCTGGCGGTCGACGGCAATCCCCTGAAAATCGCGCGCAAGAGGTTCGAGCGCGGCGTCGGCACGCACGCGCCAAGCTGGTTCGCGATCGACACCGGCGGCGCGGCACTGCGCTTCGAGGCGCAGGTCGGCATGGATGACGAAGAGTTGGTCCGCGGTAAAGGCTCCGCCGTCTTCCGCGTCTATGCCGACGGGCGGCGCGTGGCTGACTCCGGCGTCATGCATGCGCGGCAGCCCGCCCGCCGTTTGACAGCGGAGTTGGCCGGTGCCCACGTGGTCGTGCTGGAAGTCTCGGATGCCGGCGACGGCAGCGTTCATGATCACGCCGACTGGTGCGACGCCTTTTTCACCGTGCGCGAAGGTGCCGTTCTGAAACCGCTGCCGCGTCCGCCGACGGAGCAAATAGGCATCCTCACACCGCCGCCCCCACTTGAACCGCGCATTCACGGCGCACGCGTTTTCGGCGTACGGCCTGGTCATCCCGTCCTATTCACGATACCGGTCACCGGCGAGCGCCCCATCACTTTTGAAGGGGATGGTCTGCCAGACGGCCTCACGCTGGATCGTGAACGCGGTATCCTTTCAGGGACAGTCGCCGCGGCGGGCAGTTACCGCATGACGTTCCGCGCCTCGAATGCTCTCGGCACCGCGACACGTGACTGGCGGCTGGAAGTCGGCGCGCGTATCGCGCTCACACCGCCGATGGGCTGGAACTCCTGGAACTGTTTCGCGCACACGGTCTCAGACGCCAACATTCGTACCGCTGCGCAGGCGATGGTTGAGAGCGGCCTCATCCAGCACGGCTGGAGCTATGTCAACATCGACGACTATTGGCAGACCTGCCCGAGCGAACGTACGGACACATCGCTGATGGGGCCAGCCCGCGATAGCACCGGGCGCATTCTGCCCAACGCGCGCTTCCCGGACATGGCCGCGCTTTGCCGCGATGTCCATCGGCTCGGCCTCAAAATCGGCCTCTACTCTTCGCCGGGGCCCACCACGTGCGGCGGCTGCGTGGGAAGCTGGGGCCACGAGGAGAAGGATGCGCAAACGTACGCCGAATGGGGTTTTGATTACCTGAAATATGACTGGTGCAGTTACGCGCAATGCGCCCGCAATGACTCGCTCAGGGAACTGATGCGTCCCTACCTGATCATGAGCCGGGTGCTGCGCGCACAGCCGCGCGACCTGGTTTTCAGCCTTTGCCAGTATGGCATGGGCCATGTACCCGCGTGGGGCGAGAAAGCCGGGGGACAGTGCTGGCGCACCACGGACGACATCGTCGACACGTGGGAAAGCGTGGCCGGCATCGTACAGGCGCAGATCGGCTTTGAGCTGTTTGCCGCACCCGGTGCCTGGAATGACCTTGACATGCTGGTGGTCGGAACTGTTGGCTGGGGCACACCGCACCCTACGCGCCTCACGCCCAATGAACAGTACAGCCATATCTCCTACTGGTGCCTGCTCGCCTCGCCGCTGCTGCTCGGCTGCGACCTCACTCGGCTCGATCCCTTCACACTGAATCTGCTGACCAACGACGAGGTGCTGGAGGTCAACCAGGATCCCCTTGGGCGGCAAGCCGTACGCGTGCAGCATGACGACGCGCAGGAGATCTGGGCCAAACCGATGTCGGACGGCAGTACCGTCGCCGGTCTTTTCAACCGTGGCTGCCTGACACGTACTGTCACACTGCCGTTCGCGGCGCTCGGGCTGAAAGGGCCGCACCGTCTGCGCGACCTGTGGCGACAGAAAGATCTCGGGGTTACCGCCGACACATTCGAAGCAGAGATCCCGGGACACGGCGTCTTGCTGCTTAAACTCGCGTCAGTTCCTCAGCCCTGATGCAAGGCGACCATCCTGCGGTTCAGCGCCTCACGCGCCAAGGCCTCGATAGCGCCATCGACCGTGGCTTCAGCGGCCACCACATCGGGCGCGCAGCCATGCGCAGCCAGTGCTTCGGCCGTGGGCTTGCCAATCGTCACCACCGTCTTGCCCGCTAACGCGGCGCTCCCGGCCTGAGCGATGAACGCATCCACGGCCGATGCGCTGGCAAAGAAGACGGCCTCGTACGCCGGAAGCTGCGGATAAATGATCGGTTCGTTGGTGTAAAGCTGCACATCGTCAACCTGCGCCCCCTGTTCACGGAGGACATTGGCCAACAGCGGCCCGGCCTTTTCCGAGCGCAGACGCAGGATGGATTGCCCAGAGAAATCGCACCCCCGCAGAACGTCAGCCAACCCTTCGGCGCTGTACACCATCGGCGGCGTCAATGTTGGCGTGAACCCGTAACTTTCAAACGCTGCGGCACTTCCGGGCCCACACGCCATCAGGCGCGGCATGCCCCGCCAATCGCAACGACACTCCCGCGCCATCCTCATCAGGAAATGGACGGCCGAGGGCGAGGTCAGCACCAACCAGTCATAATCCGCCAACCGTTTAACGGCTTCTGTCGCCGCCGCACAAGGCACGAGCTTAATCAGCGGCCTCAAAACCGGCACGCCGCCAAAATCAATGATCCGCGTGGCAGCCTTCTCAAGCAGCGCCTCGCTGCATGTCACCAGCACACGGCAGCCGCGCAGCGCGCCGGTGTCGCGACGGAAGCCGGAGGCGGCCGCCTCCCCGATGACCAATAAGCCCGGCGCATCGGTGTCCAGCTTCGCCAACGTACCCTCGCGCACTCCGCCAAGTGTCGTGCGCACCACCCGCTCGTCATCCGCACCGGCATTGAAGACCGCGGCCGCAGGCGTCCCCGCCTCCCATCCCTCCGCCAACAACTGTCCAGCCATGTCAGCCGCGACACGGACCGACATGAAGAGCACCAGCGGCAAGCGCAACCGCACGTCTTTGGAGACGCCCGAGATCGCACCGCCTTCGGCACGGGGCGTCACCGCGACGAAGCCACGCGACACGTTACGGCGTGTGAGCAACATACCGGATCCCGTGGTCGCCACCGTCAAGGCGCTCACCCCCGCCCGCACGCGATACGGCAGCGCCAACCGATCCAGTTCATCCGTCTCTTCTGCCAACCGGCCGAACAGACCGGGATCCCCCCCCTTGAGCCGTACGACACGATACCCCTGACGCACTTTATGCGCGATCAGCGAGGTAATGTCCGGCTGGCGCACGGCATGTTCGCCACACCGCTTGCCCACAAAAATGCGTTCCGCCGTTTGTGGCAGGAACGTCAGCAGGTGATCATCCATCAACACGTCATAGAGGCAGACATCCGCCTGCCGCAGATCATTGATGCCGCCCCAGGTGCAATAATCGGCAGAACCTACGCCCGCACCGACAAAGCGTACGGCTTTCACAAAATAGGCGCGCAGTGCGGTCATCACCGGATCACCGAGGCGGAAGGTGACCGCGAGACACCCCTGTCCTTCCGGCACCTGCAACTCAGCCAAAGGCACCCATTCGGCGACCCGGTGCGCGAGCCCTAACCGGTTCAACGCCGCGCCAGCCATCAGCAGCGCGTCATAGTTGCCAGCATCGAGTTGAGCCAAACGCGATTGGATCGCGCCGCGGATCGGTTTGAGCACCGCATCCGGGAAACGTCGCGACGCGCACGCCGCACGCCGCTCGCTGCTGACACCTACAACTGGACAGGCCGGCAGGTCCGTCCAGCTTCGTCCCTCCGGCAACACCCAGGCATCGCGCGGATCCTCCCGCCACGGCAGCCAGAACCAATCGAGATCGTCCGGCACCGGATCAGGCAGATCCTTGGCGCTATGGACAGCCAGGTCGATGCGACCCTCACGCAAGGCGGCATCCAAATCGCGCGTGAAAAAGTCGCCGGGGCTTTGCCGCAGGTCAGTGGTCAGATCACGGTCACCGGGTGTTTCCACCGTGACCGTCTCAAAGGACAGTGACGGGAACAGCGCGGCGAGGCGTTCGAGTGAGTCCCGCGTCTGCAATACCGCCAGTGCACTCCCCCGCGTACCGGCCTTAAGCGTTAAATTTTTCATAAGCTCAACCTCACACGCCAAACGGCCGGCTCGGCGGGCCGTCCCTACCGGTCTGCTCCGCGCTCCACACTGGCAGGGCGGTCTCGCCAAGGCCGCCGCCAGCCGGGATGACGCCCGACACAACGCTTCCCATCGGCTGTGAGCTACTTGCCATTCGTCACGTCCCCCTGGATACTGCGGCGCATGCGTTCGTAGATGTCGCGGTGCTCGCTCAGAATCTCGCGGCAGGCTTCCAAAATCTTGTCGAGCATGCCGGTCGCGGAACGGTACCAGTGCTTCAGGGCATCCAGATCGGCCACGCGGATCGCCCCGCCGCACCGGTCGAAAGCCGGATCGATATTGCGCGGCATGCCGAGATCGACCATAACGACGCCATCCGGTTTCAGACACGCGCCATGCGCGGCGGCAGTGACGACCGGCTCTCGTACGTCCACCGCACTGACAATCGCGTCGTCATGCGGCAACACCTCGTGCAGGTGGCCGAGCTGTACCACCCGCACGCGTCGAGCATTTTCTTCACTCAGCACGGGCGTGTTCCTGAAATAGGCCCAATCGCAGGCACAACCGCGCTTGAGGAGCCCTTTGACGAGCCCCTGCCCAACCTGTCCGCTGCCGATCACCAGCACGCGGCGTTGCGGCAAATCGGGCAAAGAATGTCCGAGATAACGCAACGCGACCTCTTCGATCTCCGCGATGTCCATCAGCGGATCGATCTCCTGGTGGATGTCTTTGGAGACGTGCAGAGCGGCATCGGCCAACTCGCGGATGATCGAGCCGGCCCACCCGAACGTGACGGCCTCATCGACCGCATCTTTCATCTGCGACACCACATGGCTCTCGCCGGGGGTCTGCGAATCCATGCCGGCGGTCACCAGGCAGAGATGTGAAAAGGCATCAAAACCATGTTTCATGTAGTAGAGATCGGGGCGGAGCTGGTCCAGGCGCATCAGCCGACGCAAGATCCCGCAGGTCGAAGCCTCTTGCGAAACCGCAGCCACGATCTCAATGCGGTTGCAGGTGTTCAGAATGAAAAACTCATGCACCCCCCAGATCTGCCGGATCATGCCGCCCAGCAGTTCGCGCTCACGGATCGCAAGGTGATAGGGTGCGCGCTCCTCAGCAGAGAGGAACTCATGGCTAGTGCCGAGCACCAGCAGGTCCGAGCTTTCAATGGAGTCGAGATGCTTACGCAGGTTGTCCTTGATCAGACGCGACTGTCGGCATGATTTTCCGCTGGTGGACACCGCGATCAAGGCATCGCCGGTACGCAGGATCGCCGGCGTCACAAAATCCCCGTCCGCCCAGTTGCCGTCCGCGCAGCAGCATGGCACGCGCGCCGCTTGGGCGACCTCTAAAATGTGCCGGTTGACATGTTTGTCGTCGGTACAGGCAAACACCAGCACATGCGCCGTGACATCCGAGTCTTGAAACGGGCGGCAGACGTGATGAATGCGTCCTGCGCGCGCCAGAGCCGTCAACTCGTCGACACACACGGGGCACACCAGCGTCACATCGGCACCGGCATCCAGCAACAATTCCACTTTGCGCTGTCCGACGCGCCCTCCTCCCACGACCACGACGCGGCGCCCTTCCAGCATCGCATTGATCGGAAACGTTTTGCGAATAGGCCTGCTCTGTCTCATAAACGGGCGTAACTGTAACAAATCACCCCCGATCCCGCCAGAAAACGAACATCATCCTCGTTCGGCGTTAAGCGCACAATGTTTGACTTGTGACCCGCGACCTTCGGCCTTCAATGTTCTGCGTCCAACGTTCAGCGTTCGGCGTTCGCCGGTTTCATGCCTGCCTCGCACGCAAACTGTCACAGGCGGGACACCCGTACCACGATTACATGCTAGACATCTTTGACAGGGCACGGTAATTGCCGATCGCTTCGGTGGTTCGCAGAGCGCGACCGTACAGCCTGAGGCCCAGCACGGACGGCGCCAAAAACGCTTGGAACGTGCCGTTGACATCCCCCATCTCCAGCGGCAGACGGCCCCAACCGTACGGACGCGCCGTTCCGCCGTCACAGAAGACGCCGTCGGCAATGACAGAAATCACCGCAGCCGAAAAATCGCAGATGAAAACGACGTGATGGCGCTTCCCCGCTTGGATCACGCCGGGATCGGTGTGCCAGACCGCAGCCCGCGAACCATCGCCCAGTTCGATCGACAGTGTGGGACGCCCGCCCAGCTCCGAGGTCACCACACGCACCCCGCGGCCGTCATCCGCCATCGTCGAGAACAGCGTCTGGCCCGATCCCGCATCAGTCAGAGTCAGCCACAGTTCCACCGTCAGCCCCCCGTTCACCATATCGCCGAACGCGCGCGGCACCGTGGGACGCGACGCGGCATTCCCTTCATCGATTTTTTCAAGCAGCAAGCCGTTGGTGCAAACCCCCTCGACCTGCGCCTGATTCCACAAACCGTCCAACAGCGTACCGTCAAGCGGATGGACGCGCGCCACCGTCTTTTGCGTTTCGGTCAGCCAAAAACGGCCTTCGTGTTCGATCAAATCGGGATAACTCATGCGGATCGCCGGATTGGCGTCGAACAGCACCAACTCCGGCTCCGACCAATGGATCAAGCCATCGGCGTGTCTCACACCCCCCGCGAGAAAAGCCGGATTGCGTCCCGACCAGGACTTGCCCCCGTGATGATGGTACCAGAAGAGATACTTGCCTTCTGACGTCACGAACACTTTGGGACAGGCGCGCGGGTTTTTGAACGCCCGTTTTCCAGGGGCGAACGTCATGGGTTCGGGCAGCGACCAAGTCAGCCCGTTGTCGCGGCTGCAGCTCTGCCCGGGCACACCGTTTTCGGTGCGGAAGACACAGAAAAGATCGTTCCCGCCAAGCGGCACCAGATTGTGTTCCTCCTGGATGCTGCCCAACGCCGGATGACGAATACCGCTGTCACCATCCGGCAACAAGCGGAACTCCAGCTTGTCGGGGTCGCGCTCCGTCAGAATGTTGGACGCCTCCACCACCCAACCCTCGCCGTCCCTCATGAAGAACTGGCCGAGTTTGGTGAACGCGAAATAGACCTTGCCGTTTTGGACTTTCGGCTTGTCGATGCCCCAGAAGTGGCAGACCTCGCCGCGCCACGGATTTTTCCTGTCGACTGCCGTCACGCGAACCGGAATCCGGAAGCGCTGCGCCGACCACGTCGCGCCCTCGTCGTCCGAATACCTGAAGGCGTACCAGCCGTGTGTGTCTGAACGCACGCGCCGATCCGATCCGGGCAGCGTCACGATGTTGTCGCCGTTGTACGTGTAGAACACATAGATCCGCCCGTAGGGCGTAAGCAGCGGCGTGGCCCACGAGGCCTCGGGGCCGCTTTCGGGCTCGATCGGGATCAACTCCGACCAGGTCTGGCCCTGATCGCGGCTGACCGTCGCGACGACATGCTGCCCCTGCTGCCCCTCCAGCCCTTTACCGGTTGTCAGCGTGCAAACCCAAACCCCATTCGTCGTGACGACAACGTACGGTTGATCCACGTAACTTTCTCCAGGTATGCGCAATCCGTTCGCGATGTTGCGCGGATCGGCAGCGCGCACGGCGGAAAGATCCGCAGCCCCAACCGTCCACCCCAAAACTGAAAAGAGCCCAACCCATAAACAACGCATCCTAGCATCCTCCGATTTGCCAGTACGATAGCGGGTTGAACCGCGCGGGTCAAGGTGCGCGGGTTGCGGGTTGAAAGTTACGTTCTTCCCTGACACGACCGGGAACGCGGGGCTCGTGCCCGTTCATATGAGAAACGTGCGCTTCAGCGCCATCTATGCAGAATCGCATCCTTCGCTAGCCGATTACACCGATAACCTTGCGTAAAGCGCCCACGCACGGATATACTGCGGCATTGTTTGAACATGTCCTCTCCCTGTGTCTTTTGAGGATACCCGACTAGACCGCCGGTCACCGCACGGCTCCCGACAACGGTTCAACGCTCAACTCCCAAGCGACAGCTGACCCATGAAACCGCAAAAACCAGCATCTCCTGAGCGCCGCGCCGAGCTGCAGGCACAACTGCGCCGCGACATCGCCGCGCGCCAAGAGGGTTACCGTGAAAAGGCTCTGCGCATCCTGCCGCACGTCTGTGCAAGCTGCGGCCGCAGCTTTGAGGGCAAGCGCCTCAAAGAGTTGACCGTCCATCACAAGGATCACAACCACAACAACAATCCGCCGGACGGCAGCAACTGGGAACTGCTCTGCATTTACTGTCATGACCATGAACATGAGAAGACCCTGCTGGGCGGTTTCTACGAAGGTGCGCGAGCCGAGAAAGACAACCTCAAGCCGTCGATCTTTTCTCAGTTCTCGGTTCTCGACGACCTGTTGCCGTCCTCTCCCGGCAACGGCACCGACTCGACAAAGGACACTCAGTGAAAAACCACCGCTCCCGCCGCCGTTTTCTCACCCGTTCGCTCGCTGCAGGCGTCACCACAGCCGCTCTGCCGACGCACTTATTGCGTGCCGCGCCCGCCGCATCTGATCAGCCGCTCACCATCCGTACGCTTGCCCGCACGCTCTGACCCGCTGACCTCCACGCCGCTGAAAAACTCGCGTCAGACCGCGGCTGTCAGCTTGCCGCAGACGGCATGACGTTTAGCCTGTGAAGACACGGGGATGAAAGAACGTCGAACGCTGAACGTTGAACTGGATCAACCTTCGGAGCCGGAAACCGTCAGGAATGCGCGAGCGTTCATTGCGGCGGCGGTCTCGGCGGGACCGCCCTACCGTTGATTGCGGTTGGCCGTGCCGTCTCCGTTTTCCAGGTTATGACCGCCAGACGTTGACGGCCGCTGCAATACGGTATCGCCCAGCCGTTCGCGCAACTGATCCACCGTGCGGCAGAGGCGTTCGCGCTTCTCACGTACGGCTGGGGTGTCGTCAAACAGTGAAAGCTGATCGCGTCGCTCATCGGTGAACCCGCTCACGCCAAAACCGATCAGGCGCACGGGCTGTATCAAGCGCTCCGCGTCGAACAAACGCAAGGCCATCGCCCGCAAAGTAAAATCGTCACAGACAGCGGTATCGAAAGGAGCCTGGCGTGTGATAGTCCGGAAGTCAGACCAGCGCAACTTGAGACGCCCCACCGTGGCATATCGTCCGTGCGCGCGCACGCGGCGACCGACCTCCTCCGCCAACTCTTTGAGCACTTCACGCACACGTTCTCGGTCGCTGCAATCTTCCGGGAAAGTGTACTCACGCGACAGGCTCTTCTCGATCGACTCGGTTTCCACCTCGCGCGAATCCTCGCCGAAGGCCAGCGCGTGCAGGTGGGCGGCCAGGTTTTCGCCCAGCATGCGGCCGAGCGTTTCCAGATCGACGCTCTGGATATCCTTGACCGTCCGGAGCCCGCGCCGTTCGAGCGTTTCGCGCGTGACGGCACCGACTCCCCAGAGCGCGCCGACCTTCAGCCCGCCCAGCCACCGGATCACGTCATCGCGGGCGTCAGGCATCACGAAAAGACCGTCCGGCTTGGCCTGTTCGCTGGCGAGTTTGGCCAGGAACTTGTTGTGGGCCACGCCGACCGATGCGGTCAGGCCGACATCCGCGCGGATCGCGGCCCGGATCTGTTCAGCGATACGCGGTCCCTCGCCGAACAGCCGGCGCGAGCCGGTCACATCGACAAACGCCTCATCAATCGACACCGGCTCGATCATCGGAGAAAACCGCTCAAAAATGGCGAAAACGCGGTGCGAAGCCTCCGCATACCGCGCCATGTCGCCCCGCACAAAAATCCCGTGCGGGCAGCGCCGATACGCCTCGCGCGACGGCATGGCAGAGTGGATGCCGAACACGCGCGCCTCATAGGAACAGGTCGAAACAACGCCGCGCTGATCCGGCGGCGCACCGACGATCACCGGCTTGCCGCGCCACTCGGGATGGTCGCGCTGCTCAACCGCCGCAAAAAAGGCGTCCATATCGACATGCAGGATACAGCGTCGCATAGCATCCTCCGGAAAACGGACGTTGGACTGCGACCGGTTTGTGGAGTGCGGGAGCTTGCTCCCGCTTTCCAAAGCGGCGGCAAGCCGCCGCGCTCCAAAATGCGCCCGCGTTCCCGACTCGCCTGTTCACCTTAGTGCGCGCGCAGGAGCGGACGACACGCGAGCGCGGTCCGCTCCTGGATGCTCATCACTGCGGAGCACCGTCAGTCGGGGCCGGAGCAGCCGGAGCTGGGGCAACCGAGGCCTGGGTTGGGGCCGGAGCAGCCGGGGCCGGGACTGCGGACGGCGGCTGGGCCGGACGGGGCGCGGACGGGGCTGCGGGCGCATGCCCCTGTCCAGGCTTGACGGGCTTGGGTGCGAGCATGCATCCGAGCATGCGCCCGATCAGGCGCGGATTCTGTTCAACCACCGCAAACGCCGAGCACTCCTGGATCACCTTCTGCACAACTTCAACGCCGAGTTCCTTGTGCGCATTCTCGCGCCCGCGGTACTGGAGCGTCACCTTGACCTTGTGGCCTTCTTCAAGAAATTCTTTCATCTGACGCAGCTTGTGGGCGAGATCGTTCGCATCCACGCTCGCGTGGAACTTGACCTCCTTGATCAGCGTCGTCTTCTGATTCTTGCGGGCCTGCTTGCGCTTGATGCTTTCCTCGTAGCGGAACTTGCCGTAATCCATGATCTTGCAGACCGGCGGCTCCGCATTGGGAGAAACCTCCACGAGGTCGAGTCCCTGCTGATCAGCGAGACGCTGCGCGTCGCGCGTGGCCATCACGCCCAGCATCTCGCCGTTGGCGTTGATCACGCGGACATTCGGGACACGGATCTTGAAGTTCACTCGGGTAAACGAAGCGATAGCTCACCTCCATTGTTCGGCCGCTTGTGCGGCATGTTGTTGTTGTCTCTTGTCAAGGCAAACGGCAGGGCCAACCCGACGGATGATGATCGTCACCCCTCTGGATCTTAGCCACACCATCCTCCTCACTCCTTCAGTGCGGCCTTCAGTTTTTCCATGAAGGCCTCAAGCGTCATCGCGCCTTGGTCGCCGGCCTCGCGGCTGCGCACCGAGACCACACCGGCCTCTGCATCGCGACCGCCCACCACCAGCATGTAAGGCACCTTCTCAAGCTGCGCCTTGCGGATCTTCGCGCCCAGCTTCTCGTTGTCGGCATCCACCGTCACGCGGACATCGGCCTCGCGCAGCTGCCGCTCGATCCCGCGGGCATACTCCATCTGCCCCGCCGTGATCGGCAGCACGCGCACCTGTTCCGGCGCCAGCCAGACCGGGAAGGCTCCCGCATAATGCTCAATCAGAATGCCAAAGAAGCGCTCCAAGCTGCCGAGCAGCGCACGGTGCACCATATAGGGCTGGTGCTCCTTGCCGTCTTCACCGATGTACGACAGGTTGAAACGCTCGGGCAGGTTGAAATCGAATTGGATGGTTCCGAGCTGCCACGGCCGCCCCAGCGCATCTTTGATCTTCAGGTCGATCTTCGGCCCATAAAACGCGCCGCCGCCTTCGTCCACCTGATACGTGATCGACTCCGCCTTGAGCGCGCTCTCGAGCGAGCGCGTCGCCTGCTCCCAGCGTTCAGGCAGCCCGACCGCCTTCTCAGGGCGCGTGGACAGATACGCGGTGATGTCGGTGAACCCGAAGCGCCGCAGGATGCGCAGGGCAAAGGTCACGGTGGCGCGCACCTCGTCCTCGATCTGCTCGGGCGTGCAGAAAATATGGGCGTCGTCCTGGGTAAAGCCGCGCACGCGCAACAGGCCGTGGCGCACGCCTTCCTTCTCGTAACGGTAGACGGTGCCCAGTTCCGCCCAGCGCAGCGGCAAGTCGCGGTAGGAATAGCGGCGCGTCTTGTAAATCTGGATATGGAACGGACAGTTCATCGGCTTGACGAAGTACTGCTCGACCACGGCATGCGAGCCCTCGCCCTCGGCCACGTTCATGCACGGAAACATGCTCTCGCGGTAAAAGCCCAGATGGCCCGAGGTTTCCCACAGCTTCGCGCGCCCGACATGCGGCGAGAAAACCATTTCATAGCCGGCACGGAAGTGCTCGCGCCGCCAGAAGTCCTCGATCGCCACGCGGATGCGCGCGCCTTTGGGATGCCAGTGCGCCAGGCCGGGACCGACCTCCTCGCTGATGCTGAACAGCTCCAGCTCTTTGCCGAGCTTGCGATGGTCGCGCCGCTTGGCCTCTTCGATCCGCGCCAAGGCCGCGTCAAGCGCCTCCTGCGAAACGTCGGCCATGCCGTACAAGCGCTGCAGCATCGGGTTGCTCTCGTCGCCGCGATAGTATGAACCGGCCACCGCCATCAGCTTGACCGCGCCGATCTCGGCGGTCGTCGCCACGTGAGGCCCGCGGCAAAGGTCGGTGAACCCGCCGCAGGTATACAGCGTGACCGCCTCACCGGCCGGAATGTCAGCCAGGCGTTCCAGCTTATAGGGCTGACCCGCCAGCAGCGCGGCAGCCTCCTCGCGCGTGACCTCGCGCCGCTCGAACGGCAGACCGGCTTTAATCAGCGCCTTGATCGCCGCTTCGATCGCCTGGAAATCCTCGGGCGAGAGACGGTGAGCCATGTCGAAATCATAGTAGAATCCGTCTTCTGTTGACGGGCCGATATCCAGCTTCACATCAGGGTACAGCTTACAGACCGCAGCGGCCATCACATGGGCCGCGCTATGCCGCATCACATCCAGTGCTTCCACGCCTTACCTCCATGCCGGGGAGCCTACAAACGCCCGCCGACCAATGAAAAAAAATGACATTCCAGTGTCCTGTATCTGCTGCCAGAAGTCAAGCCGACGACAGACGGAAAAAAGGAAGA
>DAOTKE010000072.1:0-17581 GCA_035449085.1 Kiritimatiellia bacterium
GCCTTCGCGATCTCGGCGTGGCGGGCGAACTCCTTGCCGTTGTCGAACGTGATGCCCGTGCAGGCCACGCCGACGGCGGCGAGCAGCCTGATGATCACGGACTTCACCTCGTCGGCCTCCTTGGTGGCCGACCAGCCCACCAGCGTGTAGCGCGTCACCCGCTCCACCAGCGTCACCAGGTAGCCCGTCGCGTTCGCCCCGACCACCAGGTCGCCCTCCCAGTGCCCGACCGTGATCCGCAGCTCGACTTCGGGCGGGCGCGTCTCGATCCCCCGCCTCCCCGGGATCACGCCGCGCCCGCGCCCCTCCTGCCGCGGGCAGCGGCGCTTGCGCTTGCGCTTCGCGCGCGGGAGCGACTCCCACAGGTTGCCGCCGGCCTTCGCGTCCTCATACACGTGCTTGTAGATTGTCTCCTTGCACACGTGCGGACGCCCCTCGTGCGCGGCCCGGCCGCAGATCACCTCCGGCGTCCAGCCCTCCCGAAGCTTCTCCTCCGCGTCCAGCCGCACCTCGTCGGTGAACCGCCGGGGCCCCGGCCGCCGCGCACGGGCTTCGGCCAACTCGTGCGCCTGCTTCGGCCGGTAGCCTCGCCCGCCCGTGTTCCGAAGCACTTCCCGGATAACCGTGCTCGCAGCCCTCTTCAGCAGCCGCGCTATCTCGCGGAAGCACTTTCCCTCTTGCCGCCAGTCGTAGATTAGCCTACGCTCTTCTCCGGTCACGCGCGTGTAAGACACTTTGTCTCCTTCCTTGCTTATTCACAAGAAGGAAGTGTACTTCACCGCGTGGCCGTTTTCAAATCCTCAGGTGTTGCACTGGCCGGTCGCGCGCGCGCGTCGTTAGCCGGAGAGCACATTCTAAAAATGCTGTCAAAAAACGATAATGAACGCCGCGCACATGAAACAACCACTGAACATAGGCATTAGTACCGAAGAGCTGAACGTGGCTGACAGCATCTTGAAAGCCATGGTCAGCTACCCGACGGCGGCAAAGCCTCCGGTGAACGCCGAGCGGGACGCGTCAGGCCGCTGGGTCGCGCCCAACGTCCCGATGCACCCCATGAGCAACGGCCTTGTCCGCATCCAGTTCCGCGCCGAACCGCTGGCAAACTGAAGGAATCGCCCCCGGCCTGCTGCCGAAATCGTGCCGCAGTCTTCGGCAATGTGATCGACATCCAATTTCTCGTGATAGAGCCGTCCGTATCCTCGTGTACGTGAACGTGTGCCGCTTCGCTGTGAACGTGTACGGCCTCCCGGCCCCACGCCGGTGGCTAGACGCGCCGCATAGCGGCGTTGTCTACGACGACGGGTTGGGGGGGATCCGTTCGCCGAGGGCTTCGATATCTGCCAAGTCTTTTGCGCGACCCCTGGCTCTCTTGTTGACAAGATACTCGTCCCTGCCGATTACAAAAACGGACAAAAAGATCAATGTCTCCCGTAGAGCGCGGCGCACCGTAATAGGCCAACGCATACGAGCCGACAATCATGTATTCAACGCCCTTCGCGTTGAGGGCAACGCCGAATGTCTAATGTCAAACTACGCTTTTATCTGGTTTTCAAACCCTGGCAAGCAGAACGCAGGCGTTCAGTGCCCTGCACCAGTTCGACTGGGCCTTTGACATGGACGTCCAACCGCATGACGCCATCTTGTCGCGTGACGTTCTTAACCGATGTCGTGTTGAAAATGACCTGTTCCGCGAGGCTGGCGGGGAGCACCACGATCCGCCGCTGTTCGCGCGAGGGGGCTCCTGGCAGAAACGACAGACGCGCGAGGCGGCCGTCTTTCACTTCGGCCTCGACGGTCAGATCGCCATGACAGGCCAGCTTGAAGGCGTAATCCCGCCACGCCGCAGGCACGCCGCGCGCGAGCAGAATGCGTCCCTCGCGGTTTTGAACCAACATCTGGTTAAGCGCGTAGACAACGTTGCCGGATGCCGTGGAGAACCAAGGGCAGCGTCGCACTTTCACCTCGTTGATTTCAAACATCTCCCCAAAACAACCGGCCCCGTTCGCGGCTTCCTGCAACATGCGTGCCGGCTCGACCGTGTCGCCCAGCTCGGCCAGCGCCGCCGCCATCCAGCCCAGATACCAGGCACAGACAGAGGTGCCCATCTGATACATGTTGCCGAATGCCCGACCGTGCTGCAGATAGTGATAAGCAGCGGCGCGCTGGCGCGGTTCGGTCTCGTCGAACACGGGATACGGGAAAAGCCCCCCCAGCGTAGCGACACTTTCATCCGGGCACCCCGTATAGGGCACAAAACGGCCGTGTTCCTCCGGCAGCGACTCTCTCAGTTTCGCAGCCGTCTGCTTCCATGCGGGAACCTCCGCTTCATCGGCTCCAAGCCATTCTGCCGCCTGGGCCGCCGCTTCCAGCGTGTAAATTGCGCCGCAGGAGGTCATGAACGGATTGAGCTTCGCCGGGCCGAGTCGCTCCAAGTCTGTACACTTGCCGATGACCACGCGGCCGTCCGGCAGTCCGTAGACCATGTGGGTGAAAAAGAACCGTGCGCACTCTTTGATCACCGGATAGCCGATGTTTCTCAGATACGCCTGATCCTCCGTGTAGAGGTACTGGAACCAGGCCGCCAACGCGATGTTCGACATGTGAAAAACATGATCCATCCAGAAGCCGGGCGGTGCAGCCTCGGTCCCATCCTCCACTGTCTCCCACGGATAACGTGCGCCGAATACCCCCGGTCTCCCGTAGTGTGCCACGCGGTCGAGCGCAACCTTGAGCCCGGCATGACGAAACTCGGGGGCACGTCGCGCGATGTCACGGTGGTTGCTGCTGACCAATGCCTGATAGCAGAACATCTCGTCCCAACCGAAAAAACGGCCCGCCCAGTGCGTGTTGAAGATGCCGACAGGAAACGACCAGCGTGTCGCGTTGGCCCGCAGATGGTACTGCGCCGTGTTGTACATGCGTTCCAGCTTCGCGTCCGGCAGTCGCACGTACGACTCGGCCCAGTAGTCAGACCAGGACTTTCGGTGTTCGGCGAAAAGGCCGTCAAAACCTTCCCGCAATACCCGCTGTTGCAGATATGCGAGTCGCGCCGCATAGTCTTTGCCGTCCAGCGAATCCGCAAACAGCAGGCAGAAGGTCACATCGGCGGGCCTGTCGACCGCGAGCGTGAGGTCGGCGCTCAACACGGCGATTTGTCCGTTAACCGCTGCCGTCACCGCCTGATCCGCGCACACGGCGACGAGTCCCTCGCACGGCCGATGCGCATCTGCCTGGAACCGGAACTCCGCGCGCCGATCAGCATCGTTCCATGACGTGGCACACGTCACGCGCCGCGGCGGCTTGTTTTCATTAGCCGATGGCGTGAAGCGGTACGTAAAGCTTAGACGCGCCGAGGTGATGGCGGGCATCGCGGTGGAGACACGTTTCCGAACGACGACCAGATCACCCATGAACGGACAGAAGACCTCTGTCTCGACCGTCAATCCGTGGTCGTACACATTGCGGCAACTCACAAGCGCCGATTTCGTGTCAAGTGTCTGCGTCCACCGCGCCGGAACCGACAGTTTTTGTCCGGCTGCCTCGACCTCGGTCTCGAAATAGCCGAACGGAATGAGCTGATCGTTGGGGGGGCCGTATCGACGTCCGGCCCAGAAGAGCGTCGGCGTCATTCGCACATAACGGTTCTGAGCCTGACCACCCAGATAATCGACTAGAAAGCAAAGACTGCCGTTGCTGACGAGCGGCGGCACGTAGCCGGGTGGAACCGCGTTCGACACCCCGCTCACCGGATTGACAAAACGTGAAGCCTCGCCAGCAAATGCGCCGACCACGACGAGGCACAAGCCCAGCGTCGCCACTTTCCATTTTTTCATGAAGTCCCCCTCTTCCGCCAAAACATGGAAACACGGGGGCATTATCATTCGCATCCGCACGCGTCGCAACCTCGATTATCCGAATTCGATCCTCGATTTTGCGAACGCGACCTGTCAGTTTTACACAAGAGCCTGCTTGCAGAACTGCACACACTTGGCCACTTCGCGTACGGCGTCGGAATCCTGCGGCACCGGGTACTCCAGCTCGATGTCGGCGTAGATACGCCACTTGTTTTTCTTGAGCCGTTGCAACGCCTCGACGACCGGCGTATCCCCCTGCCCGAACGGCATGTTCGTGCCCTTGTTCGCCTTGTTCTTCCGGTCTTTCAGAAGCAGGCTGAAGATGCGGTCATGATACTTCTCGATGATCGCCAGAACCGGGTCGTCGTTCGCCGCCACATAGTGACCGATGTCGAGATTGATTGCCAGATTCTTGCCATAGGAGAGGATCGGCCCGTCATAGGTTGCCGCGTTGATCTGCGTGTGATTGTGGAACGCCACCTTGATGCCATGCTGGTCTGCCAACGGACCCACACGCCGGGCAGCCTCTTCGGAGATTTCACGCGTGATGGCTTTAGAGCCCAACGCCTTGGCCACGTTGAAATAGTAGGCCATCCGTTCGTCCGTACAAGTCTTGTCGCCGATATTGCCGAACTTGACGATATGAATGCCGACTCCGGCATCCGCATACATCTTGCGCAGTTCAGCGACCTTCTCCAGTGACGCGCCGGCATACTTCTCGACCACGTCCCCCATCAACTCGATCGAATTGATACCGCTGTCCACGACATATTTAAGCGCAGCTTCGGCGCTCTTGTCAGACATTGAACGATAGCTGTAGGTGATCACGCCGATCTGGACCCCGCCGAACTTCGAGCAGGGACCCTTACATGCACAAACCGAACGGCACCCCGGCAGGAGCGATGCTGCACCTGTTGCTGCCAAGCCTCCCATAAACGACCGACGCGAAAAAACGAAGGTACGCGAATCGGACAAGGATAGGCCAATTCCGGCCGTTTTTCAACACCCGTCGCAACCATGAATTTCGGCTTGGTATCCGGGCCGGGATACCCTAAACTACAGCCCACACTCATGAGTTCAGGTCAGAAACACGGGAGAAATATGCGCGGAATCCTTTTTGCGTGGGCGATGGCCGGCTGTATGGCGTTTCAGGCGCAGGCCGTTGATTGGACGCAATGGCGCGGCAGCAATCGAGATCTGACCATCTCAGGGGAGAGATTGGCGGCAAGTTGGCCAGAGGGCGGGCCGAAACGCCTGTGGCTGGCAGAGTTGCCGGGCGAGGGCTATTCCGAGCCCATCGTGGCAGAGGGAACGCTGTTTGTCACCGGCAGTACTGGCGACAAGAAGAACCGGGTGGGTCATCTTTTCGCGCTCGACCCGAAGAGCGGCGCGATCCGCTGGCAAATGGAATATGGGCCGGAATGGGGCGCGTCCTACGAATTCGCGCGGACCTCGCCGACGTTTCACGACGGCCGGCTCTATCTGATCGGTGGTCTCGGGCATGTGGTGTGCGTGGACGCGAAAAAGGGCGAGATCGTCTGGCGCGTCGACAGCCATGCCGAGTTCGGCGGGCGCAACATCACCTGGGGCATCGCCGAAAATCCGCTGGTTTACGACGGCAAGGTGATCTGCCAGCCGGGCGGCCCCGACGCCGCCGTGGTGGCGCTGGATGTCAAGACCGGCCGGCCGGTGTGGACGAGCAAGGGCCTGGGTGAGCGCAGCGCCTATTGTTCGCCGGCCCTGCTGACGATCAACGGGCGGCTTCAGGTGGTCACCATGCTGGAGGATCATGTGGTGGGCGTGGATGCCGCAACCGGCCAACCGCTGTGGCGCCACCCGCACCGCAACAAGCACGCGGTCCATCCCAACACCCCCGTGCTGTGCGGTCAAGACCGGCTTTTCGTATCGTCCGGTTATGGACACGGCTCCGAAATTCTTGAGATCAAGGGCAATGTAGTCAAGCGGGTCTGGGCCGACAAATCCTCCGACAACCATTTCCAGGGCGTGGCGCTTTACAAAGGGCGCATCTTCTCGTCGGGAGGCGGACGGCTCACCTGTTTCGACCCGGCTGATGGCCGCGCGGTGTATCATGTGGAAGGCGCGAAAAAGACCTCATTCTGCATCACCCCCGCCGGCATGATCACGTACGATGAACGGGGTGGAACGGTGATGCTGGTGGCTCTCGGGGTTGACTGCCATCGGGTGATCTCCTCGTTCAAAATTGATTACGGCAACGGGCCGCACTGGTCGTCGCCGGTGGTTTCAGATGGCGTTCTGTATCTGCGCCGCGGCACGGGCATTGCCGCGTTCGCGATTGGCGCCCAGTAGGAGTTCAACATGAAACGTATGATGCGCAGAGCCGTGCTGGCGAGCGTCGCAGCCGCGGCGGTGACAGGGTGCGTGACGGACAAGGGAGTGTGTGAAACAATGAACAAGGGATGCGAACCCTCGGTGGTGGTTAAGCCGTTCGGCAAGACCAAGGACGGCCAGTTGGTGCAGCAATACACGCTGACCGGCGCAGGCGGCGTGGTGATGGACGTGATCGATTACGGCGGCAAGGTCGTGCGTCTGTTCACACCGGATCGTACGGGGGCCAAGACCGACATCACGCTGGGCTTCAACGATGTCGCAGGCTATGAGACGCATGACCCCTACTTCGGATCCCTGATCGGCCGCTACGGCAACCGCATCGCCAACGGCAAGTTCACGCTGGACGGCGTGACGTATCAGTTGCCGCTCAACAATGAGCCCGGCGGCATGCCCTGTTCGCTACACGGCGGAAAACGGGGTTTCGATGCTTACGTGTGGCACAGCGAGCCGATCTCCGAGGGCCGCAATGTCGGCGTGAAGTTCTGGATGACCAGCCCGGACGGCGATCAGGGCTATCCTGGCAAGCTGGACGTCACGGTGCGTTATTGGCTCACGCCCGAGAATGTGTGGCGGATTGAGTACGAGGCGGTGACCGACAAGGCGACGCCGGTGAATCTGACCCAGCACCTGTATTTCAACTTCAAGGGTGAGGGCGAGGGCACGATTCTGGATCATGAACTGACTCTCTTCGCGGATCGTATGACGCCGGTCAACAAGGGCCTGATCCCCACCGGCGAGGTGGTGCCGGTCAAGGATACGCCTTTCGATTTCACAACACCTTGGCCGATCGGTGCACGGATCAACGCCGACAACGAGCAACTCCGTTTCGGTGGCGGCTATGACCATAACTGGGTGCTGAACAATCAGAGCGGCACACTCGCGCCAGCGGCCGCGCTCTATGAAAAAAGCACCGGGCGCTATATGGAAGTCTGGACGACCGAGCCCGCGATCCAGTTCTACTGCGGCAACTTCCTGACCGATCAAGTGCCCAGCAAGAAGCCCGGCAAGATGCTCTGCTACCGCGGGGGCTTGGCTCTTGAAACGCAGCACTCGCCCGATTCGCCTAACCAACCCGCGTTCCCGTCCACGATTCTGCGCCCCGGCGCGGTCTATAAGTCGGTGACCGAGTACCGTTTCGGCGTCAAATAAGAAGAAAGCAAGGAGAGATCATGGGTATCATAGATGTGGTGGTTTTTGTCGCGTTTGTCGCGTCAGTCATCGGTGTCGGTCTCTGGAAGAGTAAGAGCGCGCACAGTGAAGAGGGTGGAGCCGCCGATTACTTTCTGGCTGGGCGTGGGCTCACCTGGTGGTTGATCGGTGTCTCGCTGATCGCGGCGAACATCTCGGCGGAGCAGTTTGTCGGCATGTCCGGACAGGCCGCCTCCTATCTCGGCATCGCGATCGCCAGCTACGAGTGGATGGCGGCCGTCACGCTGGTTTTTGTGGCGTTTGCCTTCCTCCCCTATTTTCTCAAGACCGGGATCTACACGATTCCCGGTTTTCTGGAGCACCGCTACAACAGGCACGCGCGCTCGATCATGGCCCTATTCATGATGGTGATCCTGGTCGGCGTGTCGCTGTGCGGCGTGATCTACGCCGGCGCGCTGCCGATGCGTGATCTGCTCGCGCACGCCGGAGTGAATGTGTCGCTGGTGGCCTGCTGCTGGATCATGGGGTTGCTGGCCGCCGGCTATGTGGCGGCGGGTGGACTCAAGGCGTGCGCCTGGGCGGATCTGATCCAGGGCACAGCTCTGGTCATTGGCGGTATCCTGATCAGCTACTTCGCGTTTCAGGCGCTGGGTGGAGCCAACGTCGCAGAGTTGGCACACGGCGTTGGCGCAACCACAGCCGCAGGTGCGGCAGCTCCGGTCCTGACGGAGGATATGGGCGCGATCCATCGCTTTTTCGCACTCAACACCGACAAGCTCCACATGTTCCTGCCGAGGACCGACACCATTATTCCGTGGACAGCGCTCTGCCTGGGTCTCTGGATCCCGAACATCTACTACTGGGGCTTGAACCAATACATCACGCAGCGCACGCTCGGATCGGCATCGCTGGCGGAAGGCCAGAAGGGCATCGTGTTCGCGGCCGCGCTGAAACTATTGATCCCCTTCATCATCGTTTTCCCCGGCATCATCGCTTTCAATCTGTTTGATAAGGACATGGCGGACAGCGCGGTGACGGACTACGTGGTGGCACGCGAAGCGGGCGTCAGCAAAGATCTCGGACTCACCGTCCTTGCGCCTTCCGAAGCCTGGCAGGCCAAGAATGCGGACAAGATGCCGATCGTGACGGCCTACAACACCGAGATCACCGCCAAGGCCGCCGCCGCACAGAAGAGCACGACGGTCGCCTACAAGAGCGACACGGCGCTGGGCCTGTTGATCGCCAAGCTGTGCATGGGCAAGCAGGGACTCTTCGGCTTCATCATCGCGGCGTTGCTGGGTGCGATCGTCTCGTCGTTGGCCGCCGTGCTCAATGCGGCATCCACGATCTTCTCGATCGACATCTACCACGCCTATTTCAACAAGCAGGCTTCCCAGAAACAGCTTGTCGCGATTGGCCGTATCAGCGTGGGCGTCTTCGTGGTGATCGGCTGCGTGGTCGCGCCGCTCTTGGACGATCCGAAGTTCGGCGGCATCTTCACTTACATTCAGGAGTTTCAGGGCTACGTCTCGCCCGGCGTGCTGGCCGTCTTTATCTTCGGCCTGCTGAACCGTACGGCGTCAGGCGCAACCGGTGTGACGGGACTGTTGCTGAACCCGGCGCTCTATTACCTCTTCAAGCGTTATCTGCCGCAGCTCGACTTCCTCAACCGCATGGCTCTCTGCATGGTGATCGTGCTGGCGGTTATGACAGTGATCGGCTTTGTGGCGCGGATGCCCAAACCGGTGGTGTTCCAATCTAACACAAATCTGAATCTGGAAAGTTCAAAGGGTGCGAAGTGGGGCGGTATCGCAGTGGTGATTGCAACGGCGATCCTGTATTTCATCTTCCGCTAGGAGAGTGTGTATATGGCTGATGTATGTAAAGTGGCTGAACGCGTGCGTTCCTACCGTGAGCGTTTGGGAATGACGACGGAGACCCTGGCTGAAAAGTCCGGGGTCAGCGCAGCAATAATCGAGGCGGTCGAAGCCGGCGAGGTTTATCCGGCGCTGGGTGTGCTGGTCAAGCTCTCGCGCGCGTTGGGCCAGCGCCTCGGCACCTTCATGGATGACCAGTTCAAACCCGATCCGCTGATCGTGCGCGCCGATGAACGCACCGATGCGCAGGTCTCGCACAAAGCGAGCGCGTCCGGCGGATTTCGTTACATTCCGCTGGGGCGCGGCAAAACGGATCGGCACATGGAGCCGTTCTATATCGAGATCGCCGCCAATGCCGAAGCCCAGTTTTCCTCACATGAAGGCGAAGAGTTGATCATCGTGATGGAGGGTGAGGTTGAGCTGGTTTACGGCGGGGAGACACAAGTGCTCAAGCCAGGTGACTCGGCTTACTACAACTCGGTGGTGCAACACCGGGTCTGTGCCGCAAACGGCCAGCCGGCCACGATCTACGCGACCGTGTTCATGCCGTTCTAACGCGGCGGGCGGCTATTTCAAACTGATCGTCGTGCTCTGCTGCGTGCGCGTCAAGACGGCGTCCCATGTGTTTGTGAAGGCACCGGGAAACGCCAGTGTCAGGTGGAAGGTCCCGTACCCCCAGCCCTCTTGCGCCAGCCGCCAGCCGCAATATCCGGCCGCGTCCGGCAAGGCATGCTCTTGGGTCGCGCCGCCCTCCTTGGCGACCGTCAGTCGTCCCGCCGCGGCCGTCCTCTCCAGCCAGTCGGCGGCATACGGGATTACGTCGGCTTCCCGCACCTTGTTCCAGCGGCTGTTGGAGGGCGCGGGATCGAGGCGCGCCTCGCCGAAAGCCCCTTTCAAGATGGCCAGCTTCGCCGTTTGCGTGTCGACCGTTCCACCGTCACCGTCCCTGAAGGTCAGCGTCAGGTCATACACATCCTCCGTCGCCGGCGCGTCCGAAGCGAAGGCTTGCCATACGTAGTTCGTGGTCATTTGCGCGAAGTTGGTGGTGAAGGCGCTCTCCATGCCGACGAACGCCAGCGTGGCGGACGCCGCCGCCGAGGGCCACTCCCACCGCAGCGCGACCGCGTTCGTGAAGACCGTTGTCCAGTGGCGGTTCAGATGCGGTGAAAAAAAGAGCTGCGCCGGTTCCGAGAAGGTCGTTACGGCCCCTTCTTCCGTCTGCCGTTCCTCCGCAAGGACGTGGCCGGCGTAACGCACGAAAATTCCCCGCCAGTCGTCCAGATACGAGGTCAGGATTTCCCGGCCCAGCCCGCCGGAATCGCCGCAGCGGTAAAGGGCCGCAGCTGCGAAGAGTTCCACCATAGCCTGCGAGAAGTGCGCGGCCGTGAGGCTCGCCGGAAGGATCCCGGTGTCGCGGTGACCCCGTACGCCCGGCCGCCTCAGAAAGTCGGCCAGCGCGGGCGCGGCCTGGGGGTCACCGATGCGCCCCAGGGCCATCGTCAACGCCCGCACCGTGTTGAAGCCCGTGTCCGGCCCGCACTGCTTGAGTTTGTTGACCAGCGCCGATGTCGCGCGTTTGTGCCGCGGGATCGCGATGACCCACATCGCGCTGTCCAGTTCGGGCACATTCAGGAAGCCTTCCCAGTCGTACGCCGGGCCGGGAGGCAGGGCCGTGGACTCGATCCATGTGGCGAGCGTGGGCACGCCGGCGGGATCGCCCAGCAGGCAGAGCGCTTTGGCCTTGGCCACGGTGGGGCCCGCCGCGAAGGCGGCACGCAGGGGAGCCAGCGCCGCCTGCCCGCCGCGGGCGAGCGTCAGCAGATTCGCCCGTAGCGCGGGGTCGGCGGCCGCGGCGGCGAGCGCCTGGGCGTCGGGCAGCGGCATGTCTTGCGCGATCGCGGCGAGCGTCGCGGCGGGCAGGATGTCGATCTCGGCAAGATGCTGCTGCAGGGCCGCGATGTCGACCTGCCGCGGCGTGGTGTTCTGCACCACGCACAGTGCGGCGGCGTGGCCGGCGGCGTAACCGAGGTTGAGCACGTCCGGGTTCATGCGCACGATGGCCTGCACGTCGTGTGTGGTCGAGTAGCAGCGACCGACGACCATGATGTTCTCCAGACCGGCGGGCAGGATCGCGCGCAACGGCACATAGACCACGACGTTCTGGGAAACGTGTTTGGTGGAGGGCATCAGCCCGGCGAAACTGTAGTCGCTGCTGTAGTAACCGTGCGGGTCGAACGCCGAGGAGGAGATGGCGATCACGTCGCGCCAGGTGCGCCCGGCGTTGGCGTCCAGTTCGTTGATGACGACATCGCCCTTGATGCGGCGCGTCTCGCGCATCTGGGCCATGGGATAAACCTGTTTGTTGGCGTACCGCGCCGCCAGCACCTGGTGCAGCGTGAAGCCCGCGATGTCGATCGGATCCGCCGGAAGCGAATTCTCGTACAGGCTCTGCCCGTTGAATGAGGCCTCCTCCAGGCACAGGTCGCCGTCGTTGAGATAGAAAAACTCCGCGCCGGCGGCTGCGCACACGTCGCCCTCGCCCGTGGCGTCGATCACCACTTTGCCCAGCGCCACGCCGCGGCCGAGCCAGGTCGCGATCTCCACGCCCGCCAATGCGTTGCCGCGCATCACCGCGCCCATGGCGAGCGAGTGGTACCAGACCTCCACGCCCGCAGCGTTCAGCAGTGCCAGGTATATGGGGTTGCCGTCGCCGCGCCACTCCTGGTTGAAGCCCCGGCGGTAGCCGCGCCAGAACGCTTTGATGCCGAGCGCCACGTTGCCGCCGAGAAAGCCGCCCTGTTCGATCAGCAGCGTGTTCATGCCGGCACGGGCCGCCGCGATGGCTGCGGCATGGCCGGAGGGGCCGCTGCCGACCACGACCACGTCGTATTCGCCCCACACCGGGATCGCATCTCTGGCCTGCCGCACCGCCGCGTCGTTGCCGGTGCGGAAGGGGCGCTCGCGCTCGCGCATCTGCCGGATCGTCAGTTCCGGAAGCGTCTCCCGTTCCGGCGGGGCCGTCTTCACGGCGATGGCGTCGTCCGGCGGCAACGTCACCTGGCGGGAAGCGTGCAGCGCCAGTTCACCGAGCCGTTCCCCGACATCCGCCAGCGTCACCGGACGCATCAGCGCCGCCGCCGCTTCGCGGCTGACGGCGCATGAGGAGCCGATCACGAAAACGCGCTCCGTGCCGGCCGGCTGGCACACCCCCAGATCCAGGTCGGCCGGTGCCGGGAGTTCGGCGTCGTGGAGCGTCGCCGCGCCGATGACCGGATTGGGCATGATGAAATCCATGCTGTGCGCTAAGGGCGCCTTGACGTCCGAGTGCCACTCCTCGCGCAACGCGTGTTCCGCCCGGTTGATCAGCGGCCAGGTGAAGTCCGGCATAGGTGCGTCGAGGGCCACCAGCTCGCGTTGCGCACTGTCCGCCGTGTAGCGTGGGCGCGAGACGCTGAGCGTCGCGGCCGGCCACGGCGGACGTTGCGCGCCGGCCATGTCCGCCACCGTGCCCGCAGGCGTGGCGTCGATCACGATCTTGGCGACAATGGCCTGGAGTCCGGCCTTGTTGGCGGTGACCACGCCGCAGAGCCGGCCGCCCGCGTCGGTGAGCACGCCGCCATGGCGCGTGTTGCACAGAAACGTGACGCCCGCCCCTTGCAGCAGGGAAGCCGCAGTCACAGGGAAGCGCGACGAATAGTTGGATTGGGTCAACGCGCTGAAAAGCGCGCTGCCGAACGCCGAGGCCGGCGCCGGGCCGTCCGGGTCGAACCGGTCTTTGGACGCGGTCTCGCCGCCCAGAAAGGTGTACTCGTTGAGCAGCATGACCTTCGCGCCGAGCGAGGCCGCCCGCCACGCGGCGGCCATGCCGCCCTCATTGCCGCCGACCACAACGATGTCCACGTAGGCGATCACGGGCACGGGACGGGGCGGTGCCTCCACGAAGCGTTGCTGCGCTAGGGACATGACGGCCGCGCCGCCTGAAAAAACGAGCCACAGCCACACGGGATGTCTCATCGCGATGCCTCTGTTCCGGCGGCGTCTGCCGCCCCTTGATCTTGTGATAATGGGAAAAATCGTTTCCGTCCTCGCCGAATCAGGGGAGAGGAAGCACGACGCGCAGACCGTACGATCCGCCCGTGGCGTTCGGCGCGACTCCGGCGACATAAGAGGCGGCACAGTAAGAAGCCTGTCTGTACCAGGAACCGTTGCGGCGGAGACGTTGGGTTTCCGCCCCGTTGAACCCGTCGAGACAAAGCTCCTCCACATTGCCGTGCATGTCGTAGATTCCCCAGGCGTTGGGCCGCAGCAGGCCCACCGCACAGGTGGTCGTGCTGTTGCCTTTGTGCCAGCCCAGCTCGTTGAGCGCGGACTCGCTGTCGCTGCCGCTGTTGAAGGCCGTGGCGGTGCCGGCGCGGCAGGCATACTCCCACTGCATGCTGGTCGGCAGGTCGAAGGCCAATCCTGTTTTCGCGCGCAAAAGACCCAGCAGGGAGGTTTCGCCCACCGACGCACCGGTGTACGGCCAGTTGATGGCGGGCGTGTCGTGGGTCGCGCCGCGGATCGTGTTATAGGAGATGCGCTCCTCCGGGTGTATGTCGCGGTCGCTTCCCTTATAGTAAGAGTCGTCGTTGTACTGACCCATGATGCGGTAACGTTGCCTTTGGGTCAGTTCGAACACCTCGATATAAAAATCGTTCGTGATCGCCTGCGCACCCGTTCCCGAAGTGAAAACTCCGCTGTGGACACGCCGCAGCACGAGTTTGTCGGTCTTATAGGTCAGGCCGTTGGTCACGCCGGTCCAGATCACGGAGGTGACGCCCGCGACGGGGTTGGTTGCGACCGTGCCGTAGGCGCCGTTCGCCAGATCATCCTCATAGACGTACTCGATCTGGCCGCCTTCGCCCGCGATTTTGGTCAGGTCGACGATCAGATACAGCGCCGGAGCACGCGGCGTGAGCGCCACGCGGAACCGGGTCATCACCTCGCTGTTGGTGTACGCCGTCTGGGTCGGGTCGAAAACGATCCGGTGGGAGCCTTCCGCTACGCCGTACTGGTCGCCGGAGAAAGCACCCGTCGGCAGATCAAGCGGAAGATCCCCGTTGAAGCCGGCCACCGCGATGTCCACGCGTTGCGTCGGGTCGCATGTCAGCACGTAATCGATGTCCACCAACCGGCTCCACGGCCAGCGCTGCCGCACCGTCACGTGAGTGACCGCGGCTTCATCCGCCCACACGCTGCAGCACGGCAGGCCCATCAGGCACCCTGCCCATATCACGAGCGATTTCCAGTTATACATTATTGCTTATTTTCACACCGTGTACGCCGTCTGGCAAGGCCGGAATTGCCAGAATTGCAGAAATGCCACGATTGGAGATTGCTGCGGCGCAACCCGTTTTGATAACGTGCCCTCATGGCTTTTAAACTCACAGATCCCTTTGGCACGGCGCCGGACACGCCGCCTTTCAAGCAATCGGTCTCGACGGGCGTGCCGTGGAACAATTTGCCGATCACGCGCGACTACACGCTCGGGCAGTTGCTCGACCAGACGATTGCGCGTTGCGGCCCGCAGGATGCGTTGGTCTATGCAGACCGCGATTTCCGCCTGACTTGGTATGAGTTCGGCGAAGAGGTCGACCGGCTGGCATGCGGCCTGATGGCGTTGGGTATTCAGCGCGGCGAGAAAATCGCCTTGTGGGCGACCAATGTCCCGCACTGGATTCCGCTGATGTTCGCGGCCGCGAAGATCGGTGCCGTTCTGCTGCCGCTCAACACGAACTACAAGACGGCAGAGATCGATTTCGCGCTGAAACAGTCGGACACCGAAAACCTCTTCCTGATCAACGGATTTCGCGACACCGACTACGTTGAGACGATTTACGAACTGATCCCCGAACTTAAGGAGCAGCCGCGGGGCCAGCTCGTGTCCGCGCGCTATCCGTACCTGAAGCGCGTCTTTTTCCTCGGCCCGGAAAAGCATCGCGGCATGTACTCGATCAACGAGTTGCTGGCGCTGGCGGTGCAGACGCCGCGAGCCGACTATGAGGCGCGCCAGCGTGAACTGAGCTGCCACGACATCGTGAACATGCAGTACACATCCGGCACCACCGGTTTTCCCAAAGGGGTCCAGCTCACCCACTACAACATCGCGAATGACGGGTTCTGGATCGGCGCGTGTCAGAATCTGTCGGCGGTGGACCGCGTGTGCATCCCGGTGCCGCTCTTCCACTGCTTCGGCTGTGTGTTGGGCGTGATGGCTTGCGTCAACCACGGTTCCACCATGGTGCTGGTGGAGAAGTACGACGCCGTCAACGTCATGATGTCGATCGAGAAAGAGCGCTGCACGGCGGTGTACGGGGTGCCGACCATGTACATTGCCATGCTCGATCACCCGCTCTTCAGCAAATTTAATTTCTCTACGTTGCGAACCGGGCTGATGTCCGGGACGACCTGCCCGGTCAAGCGTATGCAGCAGTGCGTGGATCAGATGTTCATGCGTGAGGTCTCGATCCCCTACGGTCTGACCGAAACCGGCCCGGTGATGACGCAGACCCGTTATTTCGAGCCGAGCATCGAGCGCAAGTGCACCTCCATCGGCCAGGCCCTGCCGGGCATCGAGGTCGCGATCATCAATCCCGAGACCGGCGAAATCTGCGCCATCAACGAACCGGGCGAAATTTGCTGCCGGGGCTATAATGTGATGACCGGCTACTACAAGGAGCCGGAGATGACCGCGCGCTGCATCGACGCCAACGGCTGGGCGCACTCCGGCGACATCGGGCGCATGGACGAGCAGGGCTACTTCTACATCACCGGACGTCTGAAAGACCTGATCATCCGCGGCGGCGAAAACATCTCGCCCAAAGAGGTTGAGGATTTCATCGCCCACATGCCAGGCGTGCAGGACGTGCAGGTGGTCGGCGTGCCCAGCAAAAAGTACGGTGAGCAGCCGGCCGCTTTCGTGATCCGTATGCCGGGCGCTGAGATCACCGAGCAGGATGTCGAGGATTTCTGCCGCAACAAGATCGCTTGGTTCAAAATCCCCAAGTACATCGCGTTTGTCGACTCTTATCCGATGACCGCCAGCCAGAAGATCCAGAAGTACAAGCTGCGTGAACAGGCCGCCCAACTCTGGCCGGATGCCTAGTGCCCAAGGAGGAATTAGGATTTAGCGCCTTACCAACCAACAACAGCAATAAAAAACAGATTGTTTCTCACACGAAGCCACGAAGGGCACGAAGGTGGATGCCGGTTGAGAAGATGTCTTTGTGGCCTTTGTGCCTTTGTGTGAGATTGAATTGGGTTGCGGGCCCCTCGCCCGCGTTAGGAATTAGAGGCGTTGGAACTCCTGACTCCTTGTCGGTCAGTCACTTGCCTCCGTGTTTTCTCGCGGCTCCGCCGCGCGGCGGGCTAAATCCTAACTCCTCCTTTGTTTACAGCTCGCTCAGGGCCTCGCGGAAGCGCGTGGCGAGCAGTTGCTCCATGGTGTAAAAGCCGCGCGGGCACTCCATCAGCCACTCCGCGCCGGCCAGTGCGCCGCGTCCGAAGGCGGAACGCGTGATACTCTCATGCCGGATACGCAGCGTCTGGTTAGGGAGTCCAAACAACACTTCGTGCACGCCCACGATCCCGCCGACACGGATCGATTTGATGCTGGTCTGCGGGTCAATGCGTAATTTTTTGGCGATGCGGAGCGCGGTGCCCGAAATGTCGGGCTTCTGGCTGAAATGCTCCTCCATGATGGCGACATCGGCCTGCGGGATCACGCTACGCACCACCATGGCGGTGAGCAACAGCAGGTTGATGCCGATCGAAATGTTGGGTGAGTAGAGCACAGCGGTTTTACGGGCCAGCTTCTTCAGTTCAGCCAGATCGTCCCGCTCGTAATTTGAGATCGCAGACAGGATGCGCGTGCCTTGGGCGGCCGCGCGTTTGTAGAGATTGACCGTGGCAGAGACCGAGAAGTCAATGATCACGTCGACCGGGTAACGTTCGAAAAAAGCATCGTCAATGTCGCCGACCCAGTGGATCAAGCCTTCATCATAATCCAACCCTTGAAGCCGGCTGGCATATTCCCCCGCATGGCTGGTGCTTTTGCGCACCACCCAGACCAATTCGGAGCCGGTCTCATTAATCATCTCGTTGGCGACGGTCGATCCGGTGCGTCCAAAACCGAACAAACCGATTTTCAATTTGCGATTTTCTTTTTCCATGACGCTTGTTATAGCGTCCTTGATCGTTTTTCGCAAATCAAAAAAAGGGATCAGGTGCCCCCGGGGTGGGATTCAAGATAGTTGATGGTTAAGCGGCAGGGAGATGGGAGCGGAAGCG
>DAOTKE010000073.1:0-17317 GCA_035449085.1 Kiritimatiellia bacterium
GCCCTCCCCCCTCGCGCTTCCCAGCATCTCGACCCCCTTGATTTGGAACCGCCGGTGCGGAAACAGTGCGTTTGCGGAAGGGGCCGTTTTTTGCTATTGTGGCTTTTTACGTTTTGGACGGATACGATGAAATGCGAACTGTGTCATAAGGCGGACGCGGAAACCGCGATCCGGCACGAGATCCAGGGCGAGATCCAGGAGCTTTACGTCTGCCAGGGTTGCGCCCGGCAGACGGCTGCGCCACCTGCCTCTGCGCCATCAGCCCCTGAGGCGGGACAGCCGCCCCCTCCCCCGGAAGGGATGGAGATGGTGCCGCTGATGGGCATGATCCTCGACGCGGCGTTTGAGATCGTGGGCCGCGCCATGAACCTTGCCGAACCGGCGTGCCCGGCGTGCGGCATCCTGCGCCACGAGTACCGCAAGCAGTCGCGCCTGGGATGTCCTGGGTGCTATACGGCATTTTCAAAAGAATTGGACGCTGCCATCTTTGACCTGCACCGCGCCACGCAGCATGTCGGCAAAGTGCCCCAACGGGCACAGGCCCTTTGGCAGCGCCGTCAGCTTGAGGCGCGTCTGGCTGAAGCTATCCAGGAGCAGCGGTACGAAGAGGCGATCGTGCTGCGCGATGAGCTGCGCCGCCTGCCGGGGCCTGACGCTAAGGAAGGAGGCCCGTCATGATGTTGACGCCGGAGAATCAGGCGGACGCCCCGCAACCCGCTGTGCCGGCGGAGGCCGCGACGATCGCGATGAGCTGCCGCGTGCGTCTGGCGCGCAATCTGGCGGGCGAGCGCTTCCCGGATTGGGCAACCGAACGTGACCGCGAACGGGTCTTGGGTGCCGTGCGCGAGGCCTTGAGCAAAGAGGCCCCCGAACTGAGCATGGTGCCGGTGTCGGGGATTGAGGCGCAAGAACGTGACATTCTGTGTGAATCACATCTCATCAGCAAGGACTTGCTGAAGCGGGCGGCGGGCGGCGGCATGGCGGTGGCGCGGGACGGCACCGTCTGCGTCATGGTCAATGAGGAGGACCACCTGCGCATCCAGGGCTTTGCGCAGGGGCTGGACATGCAGTCCGCCTGGCGCTATGCGGATGAATTGGACACGCGCCTGGAACGCCGGCTCACCTATGCGTGGTCGCCGCGGCTGGGATATCTGACGGCCTGTCCGAGCAACGTCGGCACCGGTCTGCGTGCGGGGGTCATGCTGCACCTTCTCGGACTGAGACTGCTCGGTGAGATTGAAGCGGTCGTGAGCGCCCTGGAAAGGATGCGCCTACTGGTGCGCGGCATCGGCGGCGAGGGCTCCGAGGCGGCCGGACAGATCTACCAGGTGTCGAACATGGACACGCTGGGTATCGACGAGGCGGGCATCATCCGCCGCGTGACGCGCATTTGCGCGGAGGTGGTTCGGCAGGAATACAACGCGCGCGTGCGGCTGCTGCAGGAGTCCCCGCTGGTGCTGGTGGATTGTCTGGCGCGCTCACTGAGCGTGCTGCAGAACGCGCGCCTGCTGACCACGGCCGAGGCGCTTGAGTTTCTTTCGGCATTGCGCTTAGGGGCGGCGATGGGGCTGTGCACACGTCTGAAGGTGGCGGATGTGGACTCGCTGATCCTGATGATGCAGCCGGGGCATCTGCAGAAAGGGCTTGGCACGGCGATGACCTCTGATGAGCGCGACGAGATGCGGGCGGATTTCCTGAGCCGCAAGGTGGCCCGCGTCAAATTGAAGTGTTGAGGAGCGTCTATGAACGGTTTTGAGCATTTTACGGATCGCGCACGGCGCGCGCTGCAGTTGGCGGCGCGCGAGGCCGGTCGTTTCAACCACCCCTACATCGGCACCGAGCACCTGCTGCTGGGCCTGGTGGCGCTGGGAGAGGGTGTGGCGGTTGAGGTGTTGGAAGAGCTGGGGGTGTCGCTGGACGATGTGCGCATCGCGGTCGAGCGCATGGTCGGCTTTGGCGGCGACACCAAAACCAAAGGCGAACTGCCCTACACGCCGCGAACCAAGAAGGTCTTGCAGCTTGCGGTTGCCGAGGCACAAGCGATGCAGCAGCGGATGGTGGGCACCGAGCACCTGCTGCTGGCGTTGCTGCGCGAGGGCGAGGGCGTGGCCGCGCAGGTCTTGCAGTCGCTGAATGTGCGACTTGAAGAGGTGCTGGATGGCGTACGCCGCAGCCTCGAGGCGATGGAAGAGGCAGCCGACGAGGAGGCCGGATTCGACCCCTCTGAAGGCGATGAGGACGATCCAGAACCGCAGCGCGGGCCGCCGATCAGCGCACCGCAGCCGGCTGGGGCAACAAAGGATGCCAAGTCCAAGACCCCCGCCCTCAATGCGTTCGGCCGCGACCTGACCGAGATGGCGAGGAAGGGCGAGCTGGATCCGGTGGTCGGCCGCCGCAACGAATTGGAGCGCGTGATCCAGATTCTGTGCCGCCGCTCCAAGAACAACGCGGCGTTGCTGGGCGAGGCCGGCGTCGGCAAGACTGCCGTGGTCGAGGGTCTGGCGCACGCGATCGTCAACGGCGATGTGCCGGAACGCATGCTGGACCGGCGCGTGATCGCGCTCGACATGGCGCTGATGGTGGCGGGCACCAAATACCGCGGCCAGTTCGAAGAGCGCATCAAGGCCGTGGTGGAAGAGATCCGGCGCGAGAAGAACATCATCCTGTTCTTGGATGAGCTGCACACCATCGTGGGCGCCGGCGGAGCCGAGGGCGCGATGGACGCCGCCAACATCATCAAGCCCGCCCTGGCGCGCGGCGAGTTGCAGTGCATTGGCGCGACGACACTCAGCGAATACCGCAAGTCCATCGAGAAGGACGCCGCGCTGGAGCGCCGCTTCCAGACCGTGCGCGTTGAAGAGCCGACCATTGAGGAGACGGTGGCGATCCTGCGCGGCATCGCGCCGCGCTATGAGGCGCACCACAACGTGCTGTATGAGCCCGGAGCCCTGGAGGCTGCGGCGAAGCTGACCGCGCGTTACCAGCCCGGCCGGCAGTTGCCGGACAAGGCGATCGACGCGATCGATGAGGCCGGCGCTCGGGTGCGTATGCGCGTGTCGGCGCGGCCGCCAGACCTGCGCGAATTTGAGCGGCGCATCCGTGAGGTGGGCCAGAAGAAAGATGCCGCGATCCGCGACCAGCACTTTGAAGAGGCGGCGGCCCTGCGCGACGAAGAGCGCAAGGCCAAACAGGAACTCGAAGCTATCGTGGCCGCGTGGAAGGCCGAGCATAGCGAGAAGCCCCAGCCGGTCACGGTCGACGACGTGACCGAGACGGTGGCGCACATCACCGGCGTGCCGATCAAGCGTATGAGCGAGACCGAGCTGGCGCGTATGCTCAACATCGAGCAGGAACTGCAGGAGGAGGTCGTGGGACAGACCCCGGCGATTCAGGCCGTGGCGCGCGCGTTGCGGCGGTCGCGGGCCGACCTCAAGGATCCCAGGCGTCCGATCGGCTCCTTCATTTTCCTCGGGCCGACCGGCGTCGGCAAAACCCTGCTGGCCAAGGCGCTGGCCGAAAAGATGTTCGGCGACGAGAAGGCGCTGATCCAGATCGACATGTCGGAGTACATGGAGAAGTTCACCGTGTCGCGCCTCATCGGTTCGCCGCCCGGCTACGTCGGCCACGAAGAGGGCGGGCAGCTCACCGAGCGCGTGCGGCGCCGTCCTTACAGCGTCGTGCTTTTCGACGAGGTGGAAAAGGCGCACCCGGACGTGATGAATATGCTGCTGCAGCTCCTGGAAGAGGGCCGCCTCACCGACAGCCTGGGGCGGCAGGTCGACTTCCGCAACACGGTGGTGATCCTGACCTCCAATCTCGGCTTCGACACGGCCAAGCAGGGGCATGGCCTAGGTTTTGTGCGCGAGTCTGCGCAGGAAGACTATGACCGGTTGCGCGACCGCATGATCAACGCGGCCAAACAGGTCTTTAAGCCAGAACTGCTGAACCGGTTTGACGACATCATCGTCTTCCGCAAGCTGGACAAGGCGGACGTGGCCAAGATCCTCGAGATCGAACTGGTCAAGCTGCGCGAGCGGCTCGCCGCCAAAGAGATCACGCTGGAACTGGACGAAGCGGCCGTCGCGTTTCTGGTCGATAAAGGTTTTGATCCCGCATCGGGTGCCCGTCCGCTGCGGCGTACCGTCGAACGGTATCTGGAGGACCGTCTGGCCGAAGAACTGCTGCGCGGCGTGCTGACGGCAGGCGTGATCAACATCGGTGTGGCCGAGGACGGTCAGGGGCTCACTTTCCGCATGCGCGACGAGCTGCCGTTGCGCACGCCGACTGAACAGGAGGCGGCCAAGCCCGCCCCAGCGGTCGCCGTGTCGCCGGAGAACGACGCGCCGAAAAATGCCGTTCCGGTCACGAAAAGGCGCGCATCGCGCACGAAAAAGAAGGACGAGTAAAAATCTCGCTTGCCACGCGGGGCATGGTGTTGGTACTGTACCGCGTTTCACGGAGGAGAAAATGGTCAAAATCAGACTTCGCAGAACTGGCTGCAACAACAATGCGACGTTTCGCGTCGTGGCGACGGACGAACGCTCGCCCCGAGACGGCAAGTTTCTTGAGATTCTGGGCTGGTATGAGCCCAAACGTGAAGGTGAAAACTTCAAACTGGATCTGGATCGCGTCGCACATTGGCAGTCAAAAGGCGCGCAGATGAGCGAAACCGTGGCGAGCATGGTCCGCAAGGCGAAAAAAGCTGCCGCGCAGGCGACGGTGTAAGACCGTACGGCGGTCGGTATGGGCGAACCCCTGCAGATCGATGTGCTGACCGTGTTTCCGGGCATGCTCCGCGGGTTTCTCGAGGAGAGTATGTTGCGGCGGGCGGCGCGGCAGGGGGCGGTTGTTTTCAGGACGGTGGATCTGCGTGATTTCGCGCACGACGCCCGGCGCACAGCAGATGACCGTCCGTACGGCGGTGGCCCCGGCATGATCATGAAGCCGGAGCCATGGTTCGAAGCGATCGAGACGGTGCGCACACCGGATGCGCGGGTGATCCTGATGACACCGTCCGGCGTGACGTTCCGGCAGGCAGAAGCGCAGCGGCTGGCGCAGGCCCGCCACTTGATTTTTGTCTGCGGCCACTATGAGGGCATTGATGACCGCGTGCGCGCGGCGCTGGTGACGGACGAGTTGTCGATTGGCGACTATGTGCTCACCAACGGGGTTCTGCCTGCGGCCGTGGTGATCGATGCGGTGGTGCGATTGCTGCCCGGCGTGCTGGGCGGCGGTGCGGCGGCGACTCAGGACGAGTCCTTTAGCGAGGGCCGGCTGGAGTTTCCTCAGTACACGCGTCCGCCGGTGTACCGGGGAATGGCGGTGCCGACGGTTTTGCAAAGCGGCAACCATGCCGAGGTAGACGCCTGGCGCGCGCGCCAGGCGTTGGATAGAACGGCGAAACGGCGGCCGGATTTGTTGGCGAGAGTTCACTAAAGTGTGTGAAGCATAGGTTGGAGAAGAGAGATGATTGCGAAAGCGATTGATAAAATCAATGCCGAGCAGGTTGCCAAGGCGAATGCCGGCAAGAGCGCCCCGGAGATTAAGGTGGGCGACAGCGTCAAGGTCTTTGTGCGAATCAAGGAAGGCGACAAAGAGCGCCTGCAGGCGTTTGCCGGCACCGTGATTGCCCGCGACAACGGCTCCGGAAACACCGCGACCTTCACGGTCCGCCGCATCTCGTACGGCGTGGGCGTCGAGAAGGTTTTCCCGCTGAACTCGCCGTATATCGACCGTGTCGAGGTGGAGCGTTCCGCCCGCGTGCGCCGTGCCAAGCTCTATTACCTGCGCAACCTCACGGGCAAGAAGGCCCGCCTGCGCGAAGCTTGAGCACGTTCTCGCGCCGACGGTGCAGTCAGCGCAAGGTGAGTGAGTGGTTCAGTTTGGATTTAGGATGCGGGATCGCAGGGAGTCTTCTTTCCCCCCGTGTCCTAAATCTTCGTTTTTTTCTGGAAGGCCCGTCATGCGAGTCGTGATCTGCCAAGAACAACGCCTCTTTGCGATCGATACCCGCGCCATGAAGCGGCTGGCATGCTTTTTCGCGGAACGGGCCCGTGCACCCGCCGAGCCCGCATGGCAAGAGATCACAATCCACCTGCTGGATGACGCCGGCATCGCGCCGGTCAATCAGGCGATCATGGGGCACGACGGGCCCACGGATGTGATCACCCAGCGCTACGAGCCGATCCCCGGCGAACCCGACGGTCTGGTTGGTGAGCTGTTCATCAATGTCGAGCGCGCGCACCAAGCCGCGCCGCGCCGCGCAGGGTGGTCCCCCGACCGCGAGCTCGCGCTCTACCTCGCGCACGGCTGCGACCATCTGTCCGGCGCCGACGACGCCACGCCACGCGAACGTTCCCGCATGCGCCGGCGCGAACTCGCGTGGTTCAGACAGGTCACCTTGGAGGGGCTCTTTTTGCCAGATGGCAAGGCGCTTTCACGCGTACCCCAGCGTTGACACCCGCTGAAAGAATCTGGCATGCTCCCGTAAGTAACGAAAGGATATGAAGGGATGGCGATCACGGATTTTCTGGAACGAAATGCACGGCTCTACCCCAATGAGGTCAGCCTGGTGGAGATCAACCCGGCGAACCAGCCGGATCACGCCATGACGTGGCGCGAATATACCCTGGCCGAGGCCTTTGCCACAGAAAAGTACCGGCGCGAGCTGACGTGGCGCGATTTCGATGTGAAGGCCAACCGTTTCGCCAACCTGCTGCTGACGCGCGGCGTCAAACGTGGCGACAAGGTCGGCATCCTCCTGATGAATTGCCTGGAGTGGCTGCCGATCTACTTTGGCATTCTGAAGACCGGTGCGATGGCGGTGCCGATGAACTTCCGCTACACAGCCGAGGAGATCAAGTACTGCCTGGAGTTGGCCGAGGTGAACACGCTGATCTTCGGGCCGGAGTTCATCGGGCGCGTGGAACAGATATTTGACCATTTGCAAGGGATTAAGACGGTTTTTTATGTGGGCCAGAACGTGCCGACCTTTGCAGACAGTTACGACACGCTCGTGCAATACTGTTCGTCGATCGCGCCGGCGACGGACCTGAAGGACGGGGACGACGCCGCCATCTATTTTTCGTCCGGAACGACGGGATTCCCCAAGGCGATCCTGCACACTCATGCGGCGCTGATCTCTTCCTGCCTGACGGAACAGACCCATCACGGACAGACGCATGAAGACGTCTTCCTGTGCATCCCGCCGCTCTACCATACCGGCGCCAAGATGCACTGGTTCGGCAGCCTATTGGTTGGCGGCCGCGCCGTATTGCTGCGCGGGGTCAAGCCGGAATGGATCCTGCAAGCGGTCTCGGAAGAGAAGGCCACGATCGTCTGGCTGTTGGTGCCGTGGGCGCAGGACGTGCTGGACGCGATCGACCGGGGAGAAATCAAACTCTCGGATTATCGCCTCGACCAGTGGCGCCTGATGCACATCGGCGCCCAGCCGGTGCCGCCCAGCCTGATCCGGCGCTGGAAAAAGGTCTTCCCGCAACACCAGTACGACACCAACTACGGGCTCAGCGAATCGATCGGCCCCGGGTGCGTGCATCTCGGCATCGAGAACATCCACAAGGTGGGAGCGATCGGCAAGGCCGGTTATCTTTGGCAGACCGCGATCGTGGACGAGGCCGGCAAGCCGGTCAAGCCGGGAGAGGTCGGCGAGCTGATCGTCAAAGGGCCGGGCGTCATGAAGTGTTACTACAAAAACCCCGAAGCCACGGCCGCGATCCTCAAGGATGGTTGGCTCTATACAGGCGATATGGCGCGCGAGGACGAAGAAGGCTTCATTTATCTTGTGGACCGCAAGAAAGATGTGATCATCAGCGGCGGCGAAAACATCTACCCCGTCCAGATCGAAGATTTCCTGCGGGCCCATCCGTCGATCAAGGATGTCGCGGTCATCGGGCTGCCTGACGACCGCTTGGGCGAAATCGCGGCGGCGATCATCCAGATCAAGGAAGGAGCATCGCTGATCGAAGAAGAGGTTATGCACTTCTGCCTGGATCTGCCTCGCTACAAACGGCCGCGCAAAGTGATCTTCGCCGAGGTGCCGCGTAATCCCACCGGCAAGATCGAGAAACCGAAGCTGCGCGAGATCTATTGCGGCAAACGGCTGGTGGAAGCGCAGACCACGAAATGAGGATACCGTTGGGTCATGCAGATGAACCGGATTTGGAGAGTTCTAGCTGTTTGCGGACTGGCCTGCTGTGCCGAGGCACAAGTGCGGCGCTCTTCGCGCAATCCGCAACCGCTGACGCGCCAGCATGAACGGGCCGCTACAGGTGGCATGCAAAGCGGCCACAGCGGACTGGGCGTGTTGGTCGCCCCCAAGAAACAGGAGGCGCCTGTCTCAACGGCGATGCGTGTGACTTACCTGGGGCCAAAGTCCGGATGGGGCATTGTGAAAGAGACAAGTCCCTACTATGCGCCAGACGGCAAAAGGCTGGGCACCTTGCCCGGCGGCACGCTTTTCACTTACAACGGCGTCAAGTCCTCTTCGCGCAATGATGTGCTGGTCTGCCAGGTGCGGCGCGGCGAGGAACAAGAGGGCCCCTGCCTGCTCGACTGCACGGACGTCGCGGGGTATGAGGGCGATCCCTCAACACTCAATCCCACGTTAGTTCAAAACCTCGTGCGGTACTTCACGCTGAACGGACGCGTCAAGGATCGGCTGGCAACCTTGAAACAGGAAGCGGACGCCAAGAATCCGCACACCGACGCGGTCCGACAAACGCGCCTGGCGTATCAGGCGAGCATCGAAAAAGCCGCCGCCCTGGAACGTGAGATGAACAGCCTGACCGGTACGCGCCGATCAAAGGCACTGGACAACCTGCGCGCCCTGAAGTACGAACAGGCGACGCTCAAAACGCAGGCGGATCAGGCCGCCGCAGCTTTCAAAGCCTGGCAGGATGCCCACCCGCCCGATCCCGCCGTGATCGAAGCCGACCCTCAGCTCCGGGCTTGGCGGGCCGAACTTGACGAGGCGCGCAAGCCTGTGGCGGGCATGATCCCGAAAGAGGACTGAGGCTGAGCGCACGGATCGCCAACGCCGCCGTAGCGAAGGCTGCGGTGAGGTTGTAGCCGCCGGTCGGGCCGTCGATGTCCATCACCTCGCCAGCAAAATAGAGGCCGGGACAAATGCGCGACTGCATGGTGCCGGGATCGACTTCAGAGAGCGGCACACCACCCATCGTGACAATCGCCTCCTTAAGCGGGCGTGTAGCCGGACGGCAGACACGGAATCTCTCGCTGTCGACCTGCCATTCCAATTCAAAATCGCTGAGATTCTGGCGTGCCACACACCGGCTGGCGTTGTAGGCCGCAGCCCCTCCGAGGCCCCAGTGTTCACAGTCAAGCTGGCCATGCCCTTCGTAAAGGCGACGCCCCTTGTGGAAGATGCGGCAGACCGCATGCTCCAAGGTTGTGCCGGCACGCGCTGCGATCCAAGGATGCGCAACCACAAAACCAATCAGACCGGGACGGTAGGGCTTGAGCGAATGGCCGAGCGCCTTGGCGAACTTTTGTCCGTCCCCTACCGAGCCGGTCTTCGGATAACTCACGCCGCCAGTGGCGATCAGCACGCGCTGCGCCAGCAGCGAGAAATGGGCGGTCGAGACATGAAACCCGGCGTCATGGCGCTCGATTCCGGTCGCGGGGGTGTTGAGACACAGCGCGGTACCCGTGTCCCGCAACGCATCGGTCAGGGCGTGCACCACATCCGACGCCTGTTCGGAGCGCGGGAAAACACGCCGGTCATCCATCCGTTTGAGCGGCACGTTATGGCGCTGGAACCAGGCCTGCACGGCCGCGGGCGGAAAGGCGTTCAGCGCAGTCGAGAGAAAGTCAGACATCGGCGCGCCCATATCATCGAGCATCCGCGCGGGCGTGATGTCCTTGGTCAGGTTGCAACGACCGTTGCCGCACATCAGCAGCTTGCGGCCAGGCTTGTGCTTGCGCTCGAGGATCATCGCGCCAAGACCGCGATCGCCGGCGAGACAACCAGCAAAAAGACCAGCCGCACCGCCACCGATGATCAGCAACGGAACCGGCGCGGGCACTGCGCGTGTTGCTGGCAGAGCGCCAGCCGCACGGTCACGTCGCGCATGATCAATGGGATTCGCCTTCAACACTCAGCTTTCAACGCGCAAACCGGACGTCGCACGCATTCGGTCGGTCACGCATTTTTGTCAACGTGGAACACACGTTTGGCCTTGCCCTCGGTGCGGGGTAACGTGCCGGGTTTGAAGACGTCGCCTTTGGGACTGAACCCGAGCCGCTCCTTCAACTGCTTCTCGACCATATAACCCGTCACCCCCTCCTGCGCCTCGACGTTGATGCGCACGTCGGTCACGCCGTGGTCGTTCTCCAGGATGATCTGATACTCGGGCAACACACCGGGAATCTCCATCAGCGCCTGCTCCACCTGTTTCGGGAAGAAGTTCACGCCCTTGACGATCAGCATGTCGTCGCAGCGGCCCTCGATACGGTCGATGCGCAGGCTGGTGCGGCCGCAGGCGCAGCGCTCGCGGCTCACGATGCGTGTCAGATCGCGCGTGCGGTAGCGGATCACGGGAATCGCCTCGCGCGTCAGCGACGTGAAGATCACCTCGCCCACAGCGCCGTCCGGCAACGGCGCACCGGTCACGGGATCCACGATCTCGGTGAGGTATTGATCCTCCCATACATGGATGCCGCAACGCGCCTCGCAATCCATACCGGTCGTGCCCACGCCACCGGTCTCGGTCATGCCGTAGATGTCAAACGCTTTGATGCCAAGGCGTGCCTCGACCCGGTTTCGCATTTCGTCGGAGAACGACTCCGCACCGAAGATGCCGATCTTGAGGTCGGGCAACTCCAAGCCCTTCTCGTCGAGCATCTCAATGATCCGCGCCGAATACGAGACCACCGAGCCCATGGCCTTGACCTTGAAGTCACGCATCAGCATGATCTGACGCGCGGTGTTGCCGGAACTGGCCGGCACGGTAAAAAGCCCCGCGCGCCGCGCACCGTGATAAAAGCCGAAGCCGCCGTTAAACAGCCCGAAGGTCGGCATGATCTGGATCACGTCGCCGGGCTGCAGGCCGGCCATGATTTGGCAACGCGCCATACACTCCGCCCACTGCACCAGATCCGCCTCGGTGTAGGCCATCACCACCGGCGTGCCGGTTGAGCCGGAACTCATGTGCATCTCGCGGATCGACGCGCGCGGCATGCAGAGCATGTTGAGCGGATACTGGTCGCGGAAATCATCCTTCGTCAGAAACGGCAATTCCCGGATATCTTCAAGCTCACGGATGTCCCCCGGCTCGACACCGACCTCGGTCAGTTTGCGGCGATAGAACTCGTTGTTCGCCCAGACGTGTTTGACCGTCCACTGCAAGCCCTTCAACTGCACCGCCGCCAGCTCATCGCGGCTCATAGTCTCCGCGCGCTCGTTCCAATACCGGAGTCTGTTCATGCTCAACCCTCGAATCCGACCGGCTTTGCCAGCCTCTGCGTGTTACGATGAATAGAAACCACTCTAGCGTTTTGCCCCCACCTTCGGCAACCTCAATCTATACTCCACGGCATGCCGTGATGATAGGGATGCGACAGCCCTCATGCACCGAGCACCGCCCGCAGGAAGCGGCCGGTGTGAGACTCGGGACAGGCGGCGACCTCCTCGGGCGTGCCGGTGACGACCAGCCGCCCGCCCTCGTCGCCGCCGCCGGGACCGAGGTCGATGACAACATCAGCGCTCTTGATGATGTCGAGATTGTGCTCGATCACCACGACGGTGTTGCCGGACTCGCGCAGGCGCAACAGCAGGTCGAGCAGCTTGTGCACATCCGCGAAATGCAAACCGGTAGTTGGCTCGTCCAGCAGATAAAGCGTCTTGCCGGTCGCGCGCTTGGACAGCTCGGCCGACAACTTGATGCGCTGCGCCTCACCGCCCGACAACGTGGTCGAAGGCTGGCCGAGACGCACATACCCGAGCCCAACCTCCGCCAGCGTGCGCAGCTTGTTCGCAATCTGCGGCACCGGCTCGAAAAACTCCAGCGCATCCTCCACCGTCATGTCGAGCACCTCGGCGATCGTCTTGCCGCCGTACCGGATCTCCAGCGTCTCCTTGTTGTAGCGCAGGCCGCCGCACTGCTCGCACGGCACGTAGATGTCCGGCAGGAAGTGCATCTCCAGGCAGCGCATGCCGTCGCCCTTGCACACTTCGCAACGTCCGCCTTTGACGTTGAAACTGAAGCGCCCCGGCCCGTAGCCGCGCACTTTGGCAGCAGGCGTGGCGGCGAACAGTTCACGGATCGGCGCGAAGGCGCCGGTGTAGGTGACAGGGTTACTGCGCGGCGTACGCCCGATCGGGCTTTGGTCGATCTCAATCACCTTGTCGAGCAACTCAACACCCGTGATTTTCTTGAAGGCGCCGGGCCGCTCCTTGGAACCGTAGAAGTGGCGGAACAGGTGGTTCTTGAGGATGTCGCTCACCAGCGTGGATTTGCCCGAGCCGGAGACGCCGGTCACGCAGACCAGACAGCCGAGCGGGATCCCGACATCGATGTTCTTGAGATTGTTTTCGGACGCGCCCAAGATCTTGAGGCGCGCCTTGCCCGGCTTAACGCGCTCAGTGGGCACGTCGATCCGCTTACGTCCAGACAGATAGGCCGCCGTCTGCGAACGCTCGCACGCCAGCAGCCCCGGCAGCGCACCCTGATACACCACCTCGCCGCCTTGGCGTCCCGCACCGGGGCCCATATCCACGATGTAATCCGCCGAGCGGATCATCTCCGCGTCATGCTCGACGATCACCACGGTGTTGCCGCGCCGCTGAAGCTGGTGCAGCATGTCGATCAGCCGCTCATTATCGCGTGGGTGTAGACCAATGGTCGGCTCGTCCAGCACATAGAGCACGCCGACCAGACCGGAGCCGATCTGCGTCGCCAGCCGGATGCGCTGCATCTCGCCGCCCGAAAGCGTCGAGCTTTCGCGGTCGAGCGAGAGGTAGTCGAGCCCCACGTCATTCAGGAACCTCAAGCGCCGACGGATCTCCTTCAGCACTTCGGCCACGGCCGTCGCGTCGGCAGGCGGCAGCTCGAGCGTGTCGAAAAAGGCCACACATTGCTTAACGGTCATGGCCATGACCTCCACGATCGAGCGGCCCGCCACCGTGCAGGCGCGCGCCTCCGGCCGCAACCGCGCACCGTGACAGTCCGGACAAAGCTGGCGGCTCATATACTGCCGCAGCTTCTCGCGAACCTCATCGAACTCCGACTCGCCGTAACGCCGCGTCAGGCTTGGCAACACGCCTTCAAAGGGCTTCTCTATCTTGCGCCACGCCCCGCGCATCCAAAAACGCAGCGTGACCGGCTCGTCACCGGAGCCGTGCATCAGCACCTTGCGGAACGACTCCGGCAGTCCGCTGTAAGGCGTGTCCATGTCGATCCCATAGGCCGCGGCCACCGCCTTGAGCAGGTGCTTGTAATACACCACCATCCGAAAACCGCCGTGCCGCCAGGCGTGGATCGCGCCCTCCGCCAGCGACAGCGATTTGTCCGGCACCACGAGATCCTCGTCAAAGACCAACTGAGCGCCGAGACCCGCGCAGGTCGGGCACGCGCCGAACGGACTGTTGAAGGAAAACGAGCGCGGCTTCAATTCTTCAAAACTGATCGCGCAGTCTGGACATGCGTTCTTTTCCGAAAAGAGCTCTTCGCGTGTGTCGCCCTCCACGGGCATGCTCTGCACGCGGATCAATCCCTCGCCCTGCTTGAGCGCCAGCTCGACCGAATCGGTCAGGCGCCGCCGCACCCCCTCGCCGACAACCAGCCGGTCCACCACAGCATCAATGGTGTGCGCTCTGTTTTTATCGAGGCGCGGCACGACATCCAGCGCCAGCATCTCGCCGTCCACGCGCACACGCACAAATCCCTGGCGGCGAATCGATTCAAACACCTCTTCGTGGCGTCCCTTACGACCTCGCACCAGCGGCGCGAGCACCACCAGACGGGTTCCAGACGGCTGCGTCAACAGGTGATCGACGATCTGTTCCGCACTCTGCCGTTGCACCGGCTTGCCGCAGTTCGGGCAGTGCGCACGCCCAACGCTGCCGTAGAGCAGGCGCAGGTAATCGTGAATCTCGGTCACGGTCGCCACGATCGAGCGCGGATTCCCGCCCGAAGTGCGCTGTTCGATTGAGATCGCGGGCGAGAGCCCTTCGATGTGGTCGACCTCCGGCTTCTGCATCTGGTCGAGAAACTGCCGCGCGTAAGCGGAAAGACTCTCGACATAGCGCCGCTGCCCTTCAGCGTAAAGGGTGTCGAACGCGAGCGACGACTTGCCGGAACCGCTCAGGCCCGTGACGACGGTCAATGAATCTCGCGGGATGCGCACGTCAACATTCTTGAGATTGTGCTGACGTGCGCCGGTGATGAGGATGTCAGTCATGGTTCGTCGCAGACGTATCGCCGTCCGCTGCTGCGTCAGCCGCTGGCGGCGGGACGGCGGCGGGCGTCACGGGAGCTGCATCGTCATCTTCCGCATCGGCAACACTGACCGACACCAGCGTCGCGCCCTCAGCGAGGTTCACGAGGCGGACGCCCTTCGCGGCACGGCCGATGACACGGATCTGGTTGACCGGCGAACGCACCATCATGCCGTTGGAGGCGATGGAGATGAAGGACTGGTCATCGCGCACGGCGTGCGCGGCCACGACCTTGCCGTTACGGCCGTCGTCATCCTTGATCGCGATCATGCCGCCGCCGCCGCGATGATGCGTCGTGAATTCGCTGAATTCGGTGCGCTTGCCGTAGCCGTTCTCGGTGGCGATCAGCAGCGTCTCCTGGTCGTTCACGATATCGAAACTGCGCACGGCATCGCCCGGTGCCAGCCGGATACCGCGCACACCTGCCGAGGCGCGGCCCATGCGGCGCACGCTGGTCTCGCGCTCCTTGCCGTCCGCGTCGGTACGCTTGAACGACACCGGGAAGCGAATCGCCTTACCGTTGGCGGTGACCAGCAGGATGTGGTCGCTCTCTTTGACCAGGCGTACCTGAATCAGGCGGTCGTTGGCGGTCTGCTCTTCCGACTCGCCACCCTGCGCGTCGTCGGCCTCGTCCGCTTCATCATCGGCGTCACCCGCGATGTCCTTGAACTTGATGGCGATGATGCCCTTACGGTTAATGTTGCGGAACTCAGCGAGGGCGGTACGCTTGATGATGCCGTTCTCGGTGGCGAAGAAGACATCCTCGCCAGTATCGAAGGAGCGAATCGGCAGCAAGGCCACGACAGACTCGCCTTCACGCAACTCGAGCAAATTAACGATAGGCTTGCCGAACGAGGTGCGCGGCGCCTCAGGAATCTCGTAGGCGTCCTTCTTGAAGACGCGCCCCTGGCTGGTGAAGAGCAACAGCGTGTCGTGCGTCTCCGCCACAAACACCGTGGTGATGAAATCCTCTTCCTTGATCGCCGCGCCGGTGATGCCCCTGCCGCCGCGCCGCTGCTCGCGGTAGGTGGTGAGCGGGACGCGTTTGACATAACCGCGCTGGCTCAGCGTGATTACGCACGGTTCATCGGCGATCAGATCCTTGATGTTGACCTCGCCCTCCAGCGGCACAATCTCGGTGCGGCGGACATCCGCACGCTTGCCGGAAAGGACATACTTGGCCTTGAGGTCTGCCAGGTCATCCTTGATCAGACCATAGATTTTGGCCGGCGACTCCAGCAGGTCGTTCAGGTAGGCGATGCGCTCGCAGAGCGCCTTGAATTCGGCTTCGACCTTTTCGCGCTCCAGTCCGGTGAGCTGGTAGAGGCGCATCTCCAGGATCGCATCGACCTGTTTGTCGGAGAAAGCAAAACGCTCCACCAAGCGAGTCTTGGCCTCGTCGCGATTCTTGGAGGAGCGGATGATGGCGACCACGTCGTCCAGATGATCCAGCGCGATCAGCAGACCTTCCAGAATGTGTTTGCGCGCCTCGGCCTTGGCCAACTCGAAGCGGGTACGGCGCGTTAACACGTCAAAGCGATGGTCCACATGGCTGCGAATCAGCTCTTTGAGCGTCATCACTTTGGGACGCCCCTGGTCGATCGCCAGCATGTTCGCGCCGAATGTGGTCTGGAGCTGCGTGTGCTTGTAGAGGTTGTTGAGCACAACCTGACCCATCGCGCCGCGTTTCAGCTCGATCACCACGCGGATGCCGTCGCTCGAGCTCTCGTCGCGGATGTCGGAGATGCCCTCGATGACCTTCTCGTTCACCAGTTCGGCCATCCGCTCGATCATCGACGCCTTGTTCACCGTGTAAGGAATTTCGGTAATGATGATCGCCTCTTTGTTCTTGTACTCGACGATCTCGGCCTTGCCGCGCACCAGAATAGAACCGCGCCCAAGCTTATACATCGCCTCGATACCGCGCGTGCCGCAGATGGTCGCGCCGGTCGGGAAGTCCGGCCCTTTGATGAACTGCATCAGGTCATCGATTGTGCAGTCCGGGTTGTCGATATAATGAATGACACCGTCGACCAGCTCGCCGAGGTTGTGCGGCGGGATGTTGGTGGCCATGCCGACCGCAATGCCGGTCGACCCGTTCAGCAGCAGGTTGGGCAGTCGCGACGGCAGAACCGTCGGCTCCATCTCCTTCTCGTCGTAGTTCGGACGGAAATCGACCGTGTCCTTGTCGAGGTCGGCCAGCATCTCCTCGGCAAGCCGATCCATGCGGCACTCGGTGTAACGCATCGCAGCGGGGGCATCACCGTCGATCGAACCGAAGTTGCCCTGCCCGTCCACCAGCGGGTAGCGCATGGAAAAATCCTGTGCCATGCGCACGAGCGTGTCGTAAATGGCGATGTCGCCGTGCGGATGGTATTTACCCATCGTGTCACCGACCACGCGCGCAGACTTCTTGTAGGGCTTATTATAGGAGAGGCCCAGCTCATGCATGGTATAGAGGACGCGGCGGTGAACCGGCTTCAGACCGTCGCGCGCGTCCGGCAGCGCACGGCCAATGATGACGCTCATCGAGTAGTCGATATACGACGAACTCATCTCATCTTCGATATTAATCGGATGGACGTTCGGTTCCTCGCCCGGGACAGGGATAATCTCTTCGCTCATGCTATCTCCGCTGGTGGTCAAAAAACAAGTGACAGAATACCATTTCTTGCGCAAGAAAACCACTTTTTCCGGCACCGACTGCGGAGGTAATCAGCAAAAACCCCGATATGCCTCACGCTGTTTGTGATGCATCATCAGATGTTGGGGCCAACGAAATCGGGATCGCTATCGAAATCGCTATCGGGATCGAACACCTTGCGAGGCCATCACGAAAAC
>DAOTKE010000074.1:0-17082 GCA_035449085.1 Kiritimatiellia bacterium
CCCTCCCGTATGCAAGCCTGACGGCCTGCGTTTGGGAGGGTTTTGCAAGAGCCTCTATAGGTTTGTTGCGCACTCAAGGAGGCCTCGGGAGATCGCCTGTGTGCGCAACACGTGCCGGATTTGACAATTTTGTTTTCTGTGCTATGGTGGAAAGCAAGAAAGGAGGTGTTGGATGTGAAGAACGCGTTGGGGCGTCATCTCTTGACGGAGCTGTACGGCTGTCCAGCGGAAATGCTCGATAATATTCAGTTGATCACGGATGAAATGACAATTGCCGCCGTCGAAACCGGTGCTGACATTCTGAAAACCGCATTCCATAAATTTTCACCGCAGGGGGTTACCGGGCTTGTGATGATTTCGGAATCGCATCTGGCGATTCACACCTGGCCCGAGCACGGGTACGCCGCTTTAGACGTCTTCACATGCGGACGCAGAGTGGATCCGTGGGTCGCTGTCCGCCATCTGGAAAAACGCTTGTGTGCGCAGTCGGCGCACACCCAGGAGATATGCCGCGGCCGGCTGGATGACCTGCCGGACATCAGATCGTCGGCTGATCAACACACGGAACATCAGGGATCTGCGACATGATTTTTTCCGAGAAGGAATGGTATGCCGACCGTTCGAACCCGTATGCGGTCCACCTGATCGCGTTGTCCAACGTGCTGGTCGACCGCCAGACCGCGTTTCAACGGGTTGAGATCGTGGAGAGTCAGGCCTTCGGGAGAATGCTGATACTGGATGACGAACTGCAATCCGCGGCGTTGGATGAACACATCTACCATGAGACCCTGGTCCAACCGGCGATGGTCATGCATCCGCAACCGTGCCGTGTGCTGATTGCCGGCGGTGGCGAGGGCGCTACGGCGCGTGAAGTGCTGCGTCATGCCTGTGTGGGCAGAGTGCTCATGGCCGACATCGACGGAGAGGTTGTGGATCTCTGCCGCACCCATCTGCCGCAGTGGCATGCAAACTGTTATGAAGATCCGCGCCTGGAGCTGCGCATCGTGGATGCGTTGCGTCTGCTGGAAGCGTCGCGGGAACGGTATGATGTCATCATTCTGGATTTGCCTGATCCGGTCGCGGACGGTCCCGCGCGGCACCTGGCCACGCCCGGGTTTTATCAACAGGTGCGCGAGCATCTTTTGCCGGGCGGCATCATCGCCATGCAGGCCGGCGACTTCAGTCCTGCCAACAGGCGCGTCCATCTGGCGGCGCGCGCGTTACTTGAGCAGGTTTTCCCGCATGTGGTGACGTACTCTGTCTTCATACCGTCGTTCCATACAGAATGGAGCTTTCTGCTGGCTTCGGCCGATCGTCCGGTTCAGGACAACGCCACAGTGCGCCAGCAGATTACCGAAACGATCCTTGCGCGGAAGCTGCGATTACGGTTTTACAATGCCGCTGTCCACGCCGGCATGTTCCACTTGTTGCCAGGCGGTTGAGGTAGGCGCGGAACAGCCACAGGTCGGCGGCCACCCACGCGATGAAGGCCATCACGTTGATCTTCTGCAGAACCGGGTTCACGGGGCGCGAAGGCAGAACGCGCTGCTTGACCATGGCTGTCAGCACGCCTTCTGCCGACAGCAGGAGGACTGCGAAAATCACCCAGAACATCTTGTAGCGCCATCCTGAAAAGGCTTTCTCCGCCCCCATGGACATGATCAGAATGCCGGGCACGATCAAGGCGAACGCGGTGTAGATACAGACGTTGTGAAGATGGGGGTGCCGGTCATAGGGCGTCAACGCCACCCCGAACACACCCAGCGAGAACCCTGCGCAGAGCAGGAAGGCCGCCCAGCGTACCACGCGCGGACCGCGCACACAGTCCGACCGCACATACCAATACGGGATCAGAGCCAACATGGCCAATCCTAGCCCGCTGTTGAAGAGGACGCTCGCCCAAGCGTTGTCGAGTCCGCCCTCCGTTCGCGTCATTCCCAGCGCACTGATGAAATCATGGCAGAAGCGGTAACCTCCGGCTGCCGCATCGCGTCCAGGGTAAACCGTTATCGCGGCACCCAGCAGCCCCAGGAAAGCCACCATCGACAGGGCGACAACCCGCACCAGCCCCAGGTGCACGACCCTCTTCTTTTCACAGGGTTTCATCACATTCTCCCCGGCCTCGACCCTGCCTCCCGTGGCATGGGCATCCCGCCTTACCGGTTTCGCGCTTGCCTGGCGCGCAGATTTTCCCGTCGTGGTTGCCGGAATGCGCGCTTCATCGTCCAAACTTACGCTCAAGCTCGCGATAAGAGGTGAAGATCATGGTGGGGCGGCCGCGCGGGCAGGTGTAGGGCATGCGCGTATGGGCAAGGTCGTTCACCAATCGTTCGGCCGCTTCGTCGGTGAGCGGCTCGTCGCTGCCGCTGGCGGCGCGGCAGGCGGCCTTGGCGATCAGCTCTTCGCGCCATTTTTCGGTGCCGCGCCGCGTACCGGCGTGTTCGAGATCGTGCGCGATGTTTCCCAGCAGCTCGCGGCAGGAGACCGCGACCAGCGCGTCAGGCAGCGCTTCCACAATAAAGTGGTCATTGCCGAACTCTTCCACGCCGAACCCCATCGCCTGCACGGTCGGCAGGTGTTTGCGCAGGCGCGCGGCATCCGGCGGCGCGAGCTGCACCGTCTCGGGCAGCAGCAGGCGTTGCGACAGGGTTTCGCCGCGGCGCGCGTTGTCCATCAGCCGCTCGTACAGCACGCGCTCGCGCGCCGCGCGCGGATCGACCGTCACCAGGCCGCCGTCGGTCTCCAGCAGCAGGTAGCGTCCGCCCAGACGGCCCAGCACGCGGCACCAGCGCCATGGCGAACCCGCCTGCGGATCGGCAAAGAGCGGCAGGCCCTGTCCGGACGGCGGCGGCGCGGCGGCGGGCGGCAACGGTGCGGGAGATGGCGTCACGGCCGGACGGGGCGCGTCCACCTGCGGGAGCGGAACCGGCGCGGGGTAATCGAAGGGCTGCGCCGCGGCTTCCGGCACCAATGTCCGCAGCGAGACCTCCGTCGTGCTGCCGTGCGCGGCCTGCACGACTGGAGGGATCGGAGCGGCTGGCGCACACGCCGGAGTCTCACGCCCCGGAACGCTATTCACAAGCCCGTTGTCCTGGCGGCGACGGGTGGTGCCGATCGCGTCGGTGATGGCGCCGATCAACGCCTCGCGCACGTCGACCGGTTTGTGAAAGCGCACCTCGCGCTTGGTCGGATGCACATTGACATCCACCCGGTCGGGCGGCATCTCGATGAAGAGCAGCACGATCGGCTTGCGGTCGCCTTCAAGCGGCGGATAAGCCTCACGCAATGCGTAGGCGATGACCGGCGCGGTGGCCGGACGGCGGTTGATGAAGATGTACTGCTCGCTGCGGTCGTTGCGCGCCTGGTTGGGCAGACCCGCAAAGCCGTAAACGCGAATGTCGCCGAACGTCCGGTCGACCGGCATCAGCCCCGCGCAGAAGTCCGCGCCGAAAAGATCGCGGGTACGTTCCGCCAGGGTGGCATCGGGCGGCAGACGTGACAGCTCGCGGCCGTCGGCCGTAAGGCTCATGCCGATTTCGGGATGGGCCAGGGCATGCAACGTGAAGACCGACCGGATGTGCGCCTGCTCAGTCTGGAACGCGCGCAGAAATTTGCGGCGGGCCGGCACGTTGAAAAAGAGGTCGCGCACGTCGAGCGTGGTGCCGACCGGTACGCCGGCATCGCGCACGTCGTGCAGACTGCCGCCCACAACCACCAGTTCCGTCCCGGCCTCATCCGTGGCGCGGCGCGTCTTGAGCGTGAAGCGCGAAACGGAGGCGATGGAGGGCAGCGCCTCGCCGCGGAACCCGAGCGTGTCGATGCGCTCGATGTCATCGACATCCCGGATCTTGCTGGTGGCCTGCCGCTCGATGCTGAGCAGGGCATCGTCGCGTCCCATGCCGCAGCCGTTGTCGCGCACCTCGATCAGCTTGCGTCCGCCGGCCGTCACGGTCACGTCAATGCGCGTGGCACCGGCGTCGATGGCGTTTTCCATCAGCTCTTTCACCACCGAGGCGGGACGCTCCACCACCTCCCCGGCCGCGATTTTGTTGGCGACGTGGATCGGCAGCAGGCGGATATGTCCGTCTTTGAGCATGCGCACCAGCATGCAGTCTCCGGCCCCCAGCGTCAAGTCAAAGCGATGGCATTGACATTCTGAACACAAATCACTATCGTTTGAACACAAATTGAGGATAAAAAGATGGCTTCTACCACTGTAACGATCCGTATCGATGAGGCGTTGAAGGCGGCGGCGACCGCAGCGTTTGAAGGCATGGGACTGAGTTTAGCCAATGGCATTTCGGTCTACCTGACCCGTGTCGCCGCAACGAAGTCTATCCCGTTCAAAGTTGAAGTCCCCGCGTATACGCCGTCGCCAACATTCGGTTTGACGGGAGAAGCGTACAAACAACAGTTACTTGAAGCGAAGCAACGCATTCTGAACGGCCAGTATTCAGAACACGCGCTCATCGAGGTGTGATATGGGCATCTACTTCGATGATGTGGCTTGGCGGCATTACCTCGACTGGCATTACCTCGACCGGAAAACGCTCAAAAAAATAAACAGTCTTCTGATCTCAATCCGGCATCAGGGATATCAGTCGATCGGGAAAGTCGAAAAGCTGAAAGGTGCGCTTTCGGGTTTCTACGCTGTCAGGATCGATGAAAAAAACCGGCTGGTGTTCTATGTGCGTGGTGATGATGTCATCATTGCCTCCTGCTCGGGCCATTACGAAGGATAGAGACCGATGGGATGCTCGTGATTTTACATATAAGCTGGCGCCAGCACACGGTGATTGTGTGGGGCGAACGGACGGCTTCCCCGTGTCGTCTTCATCCCAGAGCGCAGGGTGCGGTACAGGTGCGTCTGTCGCCTTTTGATGCCGGAGCAGAAATCCTCGGCGGCATCCTCAAGGGGTTCCTGTGGGAAACCGCGGATCTGCAGATGTCGCATCTCGACCTGCGCTTGCCGACAGGGCAGATGCACGACGGCCCGTTCCCGGTGCCGTCGCAGCCTTTCCTCTTGTCGGCCGAAGTGTCGGTCTCGCCGCCGTTGAGCCTCGACACGTGGCAGGTCACAGCCGCCGAGCTGACCTGGAAACAAGCCTTCACCCTGCTGGGAGTCTGCCGGGAACGGCGTCTGGCCGACGGTGTCTTCGCCGGTGAGGATCTGCTGGCGTTCGCGCACCTCTTCCGGTTTGCCGGTTCGCTCGTGGCCCGCGGCCGGTTTCTGCCTGCGCTGGCGCGGCGCGACGACAGTCGCTTTGAGGCGCGTTGGCAGGCCTCGCTCGATCCGCCCGACCGGCGGCGGCTCGAGGAGCTGGCCCAGCGCCTGCCGCCGTTGCTCACGCTGGGCACAAAACCCCGGCACTATGCCGCCGCGCTGCTTGATGAGCTGACCGACCACCTGGTGCGGTTCAGCGTGGTGACGACGCTCTCGCGCTCGCATGCCGAGCACGGCAAATTTTATAGTGCGCATGATGCCTGGTTTGCCGCGTTGCGCGGTGAGGACCGGGTGATCCGTTGGGACGCGAGGGATGAGCTGGACGCTTTACATGACGCGGTCGCCTTGTGGCGCCGGCCGGTCGAAGGCCGTGCGGCCTGTGACGACACACTGCATTTCGAACTGGAGGAGTCGCCCGCGCCGGAACAGCCGTGGTTCCTGCATGTGCGTTTCAGCGGTGAGAGCCGCAAGGACGGCGAAACGTTCTTTGCGGGTGCGGACGAGGCGATCCTGATCGCGCTGGGCCAGGCCAGTATGCTTTTCTCGCCATTGGCTAAAGCCGAGATCCACCCGCGCGGTTTGGGCTGCATGCTGTCATCCGAAGAGGCGCACGCCTTTCTCAGCACGGCCGCGCCGCTGTTGGAGGCGGCCGGTTACGGCGTCCGTCTGCCGGCGTGGTGGAGCCGCAACGCGCAGAAAAGCGTCACGCTGGAAGTGGATGCGGTGCCGCATGCCGGCGCAGCCGGCGGCCCGCAGACGCTGGATCAGAAGGTGGCGTTGAATTGGACGGCTACGCTGGACGGCCTGCCGGTCTCGCGCGCGGAGCTGGAGACGCTGCTGGATTCCCCCTCGCCGCTGGTCTTTTTCCGGGGACGCTGGATTGAGGTCAATGTGCGCCAGCTCCAGGAGGCGCTGCGTGTCACGCGCCGCAAACAGGCGGATTCGCAATCCGCGCTGGAAGTCGTGCGGATGGCACTGGGCTCCGCCGGCCGGGGCGGGCTGGAGGTCTCCGACGTGCGGGGCGGGGGGTGGCTGGCCCCGTTTCTCAGGCAGATGCGCGGCGAGCAGTCGTTCGATCTGTTGCCGCAGCCCGCCGACTTCTGTGGCGAGCTGCGTCCCTACCAGTTGCGCGGTTTCAGTTGGCTGGCGTTCCTGCGCAACTGGGGCTTTGGCGGCTGTCTGGCGGATGACATGGGTCTCGGCAAAACGATCCAGACGCTGGCCTTCCTGCTGCACGATAGAGCACGGGGAGAACGCCGTCCGGTGCTGCTGGCCGCCCCGATGTCGGTTCTCGGCAACTGGCTGCGCGAAGGCCAGCGGTTCGCGCCCGGGCTGCGCATGATGCTGCATCACGGCCCGCAGCGCTGGCACGGCGATTCATTTGCCCGCGAGACCAAAGGGGTGGATGTCGTGCTGACCAGCTACCACCTGCTCTACCGCGACTACGCCGACTTACGTCAAGTCAACTGGGCCGGCATCGTGCTCGATGAGGCGCAGAACATCAAAAATCCCGACACGCGCCAGGCGCAGGCGGCCCGCGCGTTGCAGGCCGATTACCGGATCGCGCTGACCGGCACACCGGTCGAGAACCACGTCGGCGATCTCTGGTCGCTGATGGATTTCCTGAATCCCGGCCTGCTGGGCAAACGGGCGGCATTCCGCGAGACCTTTTTCCGGCCGATCCAGTCCGGCACCGATCCCGGCGCGCGTACGCGGCTGCGGCGCATCACGGCCCCGTTCCTGTTGCGGCGTCTCAAGACCGACAAGCAGATCATCGCGGATCTCCCGGAGAAGCGCGAGGGCACTGTCATCTGCACGCTCACGCGCGAACAGGCGCACCTGTATGAAGAGGTGCTGGAGCAGTTTCGTCGCGATGCGGCCGACGCTGAGGGCATCGCGCGGCGCGGCCTGATTCTCAGCGTGCTGACCCGCCTCAAACAGGTCTGCAACCATCCGGCCCATTATCTCAGTCAGCCCCAGGCGATGGCGCGCCCGTCCGGCAAGCTGCAGCGTCTGGAAGAGATGCTGGAGGAGATCTTCGAGCGCGGCGAGAGTGCGCTGGTCTTCACCCAGTACGCCGAGATGGGGGCGTTGCTCAAGCAGTGCCTCTGCGAAACATTCGGGCGCGAGATGCCGTTTCTGCATGGCGGCGTGCCGCGCAGAATGCGCGACAGCCTGGTGCGGGCGTTTCAGGAAAGCGTCGAGCCGCAGGCCTTTATCCTCTCGCTCAAAGCCGGCGGCACCGGTCTGAACCTGACCCGCGCGAGCCACGTCTTTCACTACGACCGCTGGTGGAATCCGGCGGTCGAGGATCAGGCCACCGACCGTGCTTTCCGTATTGGACAAACGCGCGACGTGATGGTTCACAAGTTCATCTGCGGCGGCACGCTGGAAGAACGGATTGACGACCTGATCGCGCACAAGAGCGCCTTGGCTGCTGAGATCGTGACCAGTGGCGAGGCGTTTCTGACTGAACTCTCCAACGCCGAGCTGGATCAGATCCTGCGGCTCTCCGAAACGGTCATTGCCGACGAGGTGGAGGAATGAGCAAAAAAAAGCGATACGCCTTGCGCACGCCCTTGACGGTGAAGGGCGGCATCCGTTCACAGCATGCGCACAGCGGGCCGCAGCGCGTGTGGTGGAGCCGGCGCTGGACGGAGGTCATCGAGCGCTTCCGTCTTGGGGCGCGCCTGGGGCGCGGCCGTAACTACGCGGTGTCGGGGCAGGTGTCACAGCTCGAGATCACGCCGGGCCTGATCAGCGCCCGCGTACAGGGGGCCAATAAAGAGCCGTACACCAGCACCATCCGCTTCCGTACCGTGACGGAGGACAGCAAGACACGTTTGATCGAAACGCTTCGCGCCCAGCCGATGCTGGTGGCGCGCCTGCTGGTCGCCGAGCTGCCGTTCGAAGTGGAGGGACTGTTCCACGCGGCCGGCTGTCCGCTCTTTCCGCAGCGTGAGAACGATCTGTCGAGCCGCTGCTCTTGTCCGGATTACGCCAATCCCTGCAAGCACCTGGCTGCGGTCTATTATCTGCTGGGCGAAGCGATCACCAAAAATCCGCTGCTGCTGCTGGCCGTTCGCGGCGTGAGCCGCGACGAGTTGCTCGGTGATGCGTCCATGCAGGAGCCGCCGCAGACCGGCCCGCTGCTGTCGGCCGAACCCGATCCCGCTGATCTGTCAACCTTCTACGGGACGCCGCAACCGCCCTTCGAGGATTTCGGCTCCGCCGTGAAAACGCTGACGCATGCGCCGCTCATCTGTCGGCTGGGGCCGCTGCCGTTCTGGCGCGGTCAGGAACGCTTTTCCGACACCTTGGAGCATCTGTACACGCGGGCCGCCGTGCGCGGCTGGGCGGTCTGGGCGGGCGAGCCGCTGGATCTGAGGCGCGAAGACGAGAAGGTCATCATCACGGGTGCCAACCTGCATCTGAAAGGCCGGCGCATGCGCGTCGATACGACGGTTTCATGACGGGACTTGTTTCCAGGGGCTGAGGCGTGTAAGCTGTGCCCCATCCTGTATGACCGGGATTTGCTCACGCTTAACTTTGGAGACGCCTATGAAACGTTACCTGACATCGTGTGTTCTCATCACCTGCGCCGCCGTGTCCGTGCTGCGTGCCGAACTGTACAAGGCCGACTGGGAGTCGCTCGACAAACGCCCGGTTCCGCAGTGGTGGCGGGAGGCCAAATTCGGCATCTTCATCCATTGGGGCGTTTACGCGGTGCCGGCCTATGCGCCGACCGACGAGGCCAATGTCTACGCCAAGTATTCGGAGCATTACGACAACCGCATGCGCTCCAACAATGCGGCCTTCACCAATTTCCATGCCCGCACCTATGGCGACCGCGTGACCTACGCGGACTTCGCCACGCAGTTCCGCGCCGAACACTTTAATCCCCAACAATGGGCGGAGCTTTTCAAAAAATCCGGCGCGAAGTATGTGGTGCTCACGTCGAAGCATCACGATGGCTTCGCGCTCTGGCCGAGCGCCTACAGCCCGCGCTGGAACGCGCAGGTGCTCGGCCCGCACCGCGACCTCGCTGGGGAATTGACGGCGGCGGTCAAGCAGGCCGGCCTTCGCATGGGCTTCTACTACTCGCTGCTCGAGTGGGGGGCGCCGCTCTACAAGGAGAACATCGGCCGCTGGGTGGCGGAGATGAACATGCCGCAGATGAAAGAGCTGGTCACGCGCTATGAGCCCGACGTGGTGTGGACCGACGGCGAGTGGGACTATTCGGATGAAGAGCTGCGGAGTGTCGATTTCCTGGCCTGGCTCTACAATGAATCACCGGTCAAGGAGAGCGTGGTGGTCAATGACCGCTGGGGCAAGAAGACGCGCGGCAAGCATGGCGGTCACTATACGACCGAGTATGACCTGGTTCATACCGGCAGTTCGCTCGATACCCAGTTCTCGCACCCGTGGGAAGAGTGCCGGGGTATCGGCGGCTCGTTCGGCTTCAACCGCTTTGAGACTACCGCCCACTATATGACCAGCGCACAGTGCGTGGAGACGCTGATCGAGAAGGTCAGCCGCGGCGGCAACCTGTTGCTCAACATCGGCCCGCAGGCGGACGGTCTCATTCCCACGATCATGGAAGAGCGCCTGCTCGACATGGGGCGCTGGCTGAGCGTCAACGGCGAGGCGATCTACGCCACCGACGCCTGGAAGCACCGGCCCAAGAACATGCGCGATACCAAGGTCTACTTCACCCGCAAGCCCGACGCCCTCTACGCGATCTGCGTGAAGTGGCCGCAGGCCCCGCTGGTGATCGGCCCTATCTCCAAGGCTGAGTCGGTCTCGCTGCTCGGCAGCTCCCTGCCCGTCACATTCAAGTGCGAAGGCGGGAAATTGACGATCGAGCCGCCGGCCATCAATCCCGGCAACATGCCGTGCGACTACGCCTGGACCTTCAAGATCGCCCGTCCGCAGGAGTAGTCGCCTGCCCGCGAAAAAACCGCGCCATGCAATTGGGTTGGAACGAGATCAAGCAACAGATGCGAAGAAGAGGACTCGGGCCAGCCAGAGGGCGCAGGCGACGCGCAATCGCCCGCGTCCGCCCCTATCGTTGTCAACGTTGACTTGCGGTAAACGGCTCTCATCAACTCAAGAAGCTGCGGTTCTTACGATCCAGCAGATAATGGGCTGCGGGGTCGCCGATCACTTCTTCTTTCACACTGTCCCAGACGATCTTCCGCTTCAGGCGGAACGAGGCCAATGCCAGGTGCATGGGCAGCGTCATCTTCCGGGCGTACGGCAGATTGCTTTCGGGCAGACTCCGGCTCTTGACGGCATCCAAAAAGTTTCGATGATGTCCCGGGGAACGCGGCAACGTCACAGGCACGTCCGGCAGATCGTCCATGACCGCATTGCCGATGCGGATCTTACGACTCGTGTAGTCGCAGGTCAGCGTCCCTTTCTCGCCTTCAAAATGGGCTCCGATCGACATCTTCTCCGCGCCAGGCACAGGCGGTGGCTGGGTGGTCCAGTGCACATTCAGATCCTTGAACGTCAAATCGACGTCAATCCACTTCGGCGTGTCGGCGATGCCGTCCCCCGGCACCTCGCCGCGCGCGTCGATGGTTGTTAACCCCTCGGGCTGCAACGACATGAAGAGGATGTCGGCGATGTGGCACCAGAAATCCGCGAACACACCGCCGGAATAGTCGAAGAACGAACGGAAACTGCCGTGGCACCGCACCGGCGTATAGTCGGCGTACGGAGCCGGTCCCAGCCACATGTTCCAATCCAGCGTGTCCGGCGGTTTCTGGTTGGGCGGGAATCCCAGTCCGTTCGTGCCGCCGGTCTTCCAGAGGCGGACCGTGCTGATCCGGCCCAGCGCGCCCGCGCGGATGATTTCCGTCACGCGGTGGTAGTTGTCCCCGGCGTGAATCTGTGTCCCGAGCTGGAACACCGCCCCGGTGCGGCGCAGCGTCTGCTCCATGCGCTGTCCCTCGCGCAGCGAATACGAGAGCGGTTTCTCGCCGTACACGTCCTTGCCGGCCTCGAACGCGTGGATCGCGACCAGAGCGTGCCAATGATCCGGCGTGGCGCAGGTCACCACATCAATGTCCTTGCGGTCCAGGATGCGCCGGTAATCGGTGTAGGTCTCCGGCTTGGCGGTGGGCTTGCGCTGCACGAGACGCTTGGCGCCCTCCGCCAGCCGCACGCTGTCCACATCGCACAGCGCCACCGTCTCGACATCCGGCATGGCGGCAAACGCATGGATGTGTGCAACACCCATGTTGCCGGTTCCGATATGCGCCACCCGGATACGCTCGCTCGGCGGCGTCTGCGCCCGCGCGATCCACGGCCCCGCGGCGAGCGCCGCGCCCGTCTGTTTCAAAAAATGCCTGCGTCCGACACCTGCCTTCATCACGTCTCTCCGTTCCCGTCACTTGCGCAACATGCCCGACAGCCACGACACATATCCGGCGGTCGTCTCGGACAGCCGGGTGCCGAGTGCTTTCCGCAGCTCCCGCGTCGCCGCGTCTCGTATCGCCACAGCCGTCTGTGGTGCGCTGGCCGCCGCCACGATATCAAACAACGCCTGCCGCGCCACGCTACGCGCCATGACCGCATCGCCCTCCATCACCCGCACGAGCGGGCCGATCATCGCAGGCCCGAGCGACACAGCCGCCTCGCGGGCCTGCACGCGAAAACGCTCGTCCTCATGCGAGAAGCCGGCCAGCACGTAGTCTTGCTCCTCATCCAGATTGCGGATCTCGATCTTGCGGAACTGCGCGAACTCCCCTTGCTTACTGTGATTGGATTGGAAGCCGATTGCACCGGACAGCAATTTCTCATCGAGCGCTTTGACCGTGCGTGTGTCCGCCACGGTCGTGAGGCACCCGTCGACCGACACCCGGATCACATGACGGTCACAGCGGATCTCCATCTGATGCCAAACGCCGGTCGTTTCATCAGGCCGGTTGGTGACCGCCACATACCCGTACAGCGACCCGGTACAGTGTAAGTCATCGCGATGAGGCGTCCACGGTGCCAGCAACTGCACCTCCACGCCGGTGCCCCATGGATCCTTGGGATCGCAGCGGATCAGCACACCGCTGTTGCCCACTTTTGAAAGCAGATACTCGAAACGCAGCACATAGTTGCCGTACCGCGCCACAGAGAAGAGGTCGCTGCCGCCCGGGACACGCGTTTCAAGCAGACCGTCCGCGACAGCAAAGGCCGGAGGCTTGCCGGGGAGCATCATCCAGCCGGAAAGATCCTGGCCGTTAAACAGCGGCGTGAACCCGCCGTCTGCGGCACCGCACACCGCCGCCAGTGCCAAACACGAACAGAAACACACCAATCTGAGCCCACGCGTCATCACTTTGTCCCCCGGCTATGAACGTTTCCAGGGTGGCAGTTTAGAGCGGTGGTCTAGTACTGTCAACATTGGAAAGGCGGGAAACGGGAATCGGCGCATGACGCGTGATCCGCCGCCAGACGCGCAGCCATTCCGATACCCCCCACGCCTGGGCGCAGCAGCCGCGCGCTGTATGCGGCGCGTCGCCGTCGCAGATCTCCGGCGGATGACCCAGACAGCCGCGGTTCAGCCGCTCGGCCGCCGACCCCAACAGCGAGAGCCCGGCCGCGCGCGCGGAATCGCCGTACACCGATACCAGCGCCTCAACATAAAGCGGGAACATCCAGCTCCACGCCGTGCCGTTGTGGTAGGCGGGTTTGCGCCGCGTGTCCTCGTCGCCCAGATAATGCCCCTGATAGGGCCGGTGCGGATCGTTGAGCAGCATGCCGTTGTGCCAGACGCCGCAATCGGCCAAGACCGGCCGGTCCGCCAGACTGCGGATCGCGCCCGGCACCAGCAGCCGTTCGCAGGCGCCGACCACCGCCCGCGCCAACTCGGGCGTCAGCGGCACGCCCAGCGTGACCGCCAGAAGCTGGTTCGGCCGCAGCGTGTCCTCCTGCGGCGCGTGCTCGGCCGGCCCGCCGGCCTTGGCCCGCAGGCAGTCCGCCAGCCATCCCTCTTGGACCGTGAAGAGCCGCGCCAGCGAGAGCGCCGCACGTTCGGCCAAGGCGTTCCATTCGGCGTCGATCTTGCGCGCCACCAGCCGCAGGCTCGCGATCCAGAGCGCCTGGATCTCGACCGGATATCCCTCGCGCGGCGTGGCCGCCGGATAGTTGGTGTCCATCCAGGTGAAGTGCGGCGGACTGTAGATCAGCCCGCTCGCCGGATCCATGCGGATGCCGTTGGGCGTACCGTCGCGGTAGCGGGTGAGGATCGACACCAGCACCTCGCGCAGCGTGCGCGCGCCGCAATCGGCTTCGAGCACCTCACGGTCACCCAATACCTCCATCAGATCGCCCGCCGCCACGCAGAACCAGAGCGGCGCGTCGGAAGTGTCGCGGTTGCCCACCGTGTTGCCATGGATGATGTTCGGCAGCGTGCCGCGCTCCTCGAAGCGGCCGAACTCCCGCAAGATCGCCAGCGCGTCCGCGTGACGGCCGTCGGCGATCAGCCCGCGCAGCACGATCAGCGTGTCGCGCCCCCAGTCCAAAAACCACGGATACCCCGCGATCACGGTCTTGAGCGCGTCGCGCCGCACCACGTAGAGCGACAGCGCCTGCGAAAGGGTTGCCGGGATTTTGGATGTCGGATCTTGCAGTTGAACGTTGAGCGTTGAGCGTTGAGCGTTGAGCGTTCGGACACCGCCGGCACGCCCCAATCTGCCGTCTTCTTCGCCCGCCTCAAGCGCGACCTCGCCGCCGTCCTCCAGCTCCAGCTCAAACCAGCCGGGGCTGAAGAGGTCGCTGTGCCCGTCGAGACCGCGCTCCTGCTCCTCGGGATGCGCCACCATATAGGTCCAGGACGGCTCATGATGAAACGCGCCCGCGGTCGCCTCGATGCCCAGCCGCTTGCCGGCAACCGGCTCGAACAGGAATCCGCTCTCGGCGGGACGCACGGCTGCCGGCCAGGCGCTCTCGGGGCCCAAGAAGGCTTTGGTCTTGCTGTGAAAGCTGCGCCACTCGATGTCCGGTCGCACGATCACGGTCACCGTCTCGCTCGACTCCAGCAGGCCGGTCTGCGCAGGGTCTCGCTTGCGCCCGTCAACAGTCAGGCGTGACAGGATCAGCCGGGCGCGGTTGACGCCCTGCTCCAGTTCGAGCCGGAAACAGAGCGGCACCCAACGCCCCATGCCGCACGGCACTTTGAAGCACCACTCGGCGAAGCGTCCCGCCGGATCGGCCTCGAAGGTGTCGAGACAGGCCGCCTCGATCTCGTGCGAATACCCGCGATAACGCAGCCAGGTCCGGCAGCGTGTCCAGAACACCATCTTGTCGGCCGGCACGCGCGGATCGGGATTGGCGGCCAACAGGCAATCATACTGGCTGCGCAGGGCACTCCATGCGGCGCGCGCCTGCGCCATCGCGCCCGCGCCGTTCGAGAGCACCGCGCAGAGATCCGGCTCGTTGCGCGCGCGCACGCCGCCCACGCGCAACACCGCGCGCGCCGCGCCTGCGGGCGGCAGCACGAGCAGGTCGGAGACCGCACGCTGCACGCCTTCGCCGGTGAAGACCGTCGTCACCAGCGTGCGCCGTTCGGCAGATGTGCCGTCCAGCGCCGCGTCATACGGCGGCACCGTCAGAAACGCGCCCCACGTGCCGTCGTCCAGCCGCACCGCGCGTTCGAGCGCCTGCGTGCGGCGTCCGCTCTTCAGCTCGGCGCGGAAGGGCGCGGCGGCCTGCACCAGCAGCACATGCCCCTCGGGCACCATCACCTGGCGGCGCTGATCCTCGGGCCAGCGCCACACGGTGCGGCGCGGCAACTGGCCCGGCGCGCGCGCGCAAAAGGCGTCCGGATCGGCGGTCATCGCCGCGCCCAGTTCGTCGGGATCGCAGTCACAGGCGAAACGCGCGCCGTCGCCGTTGTCCGCCGCCATGAGCTGCAGCCGCACCCGCAGCGCCATGAGGTTCCGCCGCCGCCGTGAAACGGCGGCGGGTTCGACATCCGCCGCCGCGGGGTGGGTCGCCGCGATGTCCTCCGCACGCAACGTCAGGCAACAGACACGGCCCGGGGCCAGCGCGAGGCCCGCGCCAGCCTGGAGTGCGAAGGCCTCGCCGGTGAGGAGATCCCATGCAATCGTTCCATGAAAGGCCGCGCTGTCCCAATGCACGGTGTGCGCGTGCGCGCAGTCCAGATTGACCAGCACCAGCACGGCGCTCTCGTCGTCTTTGGGTTCTGACTCGACCTCACGCAGCACGGCCAGGACCGGGCCTTCGCCGCGCTGCACCAGCCGCAGGCGTGTGCCGGGGCCGAAGGCCGGATGTGTTTCCAGCAGGGCGTTCAGGCGCGCGATCTCGGCCACCTGATTGTTCGGCGCGTCCCAGTTGAGCGCCGACGCGCCGTGCACATCCACCTTTTCCGTGGCGAACCACTCGACGCCCGCCGTGATGCCGAACGCGCCTTGGTGCGAGAGCAGCGCCGACAGCGCTACGCGCATACGGGCATAACATTCGCCGCGCGCGGCCAGGCGGTTGTTGTCGTGCGTCTCGGCGAAGTGGATCAGCGGGCCGCAGCGCTCCGCCAACGTGACCGCGCGCGGCAGGTACCACTCCAACGCGCCGCGGTCCTCGGTCTGGAACAGCTCGGAATAGGCCCAGTCCAGATTGGCCTCGGTCAGCAGTGCCTCGGTCACCTCGACCTTGCCGCCCAACCCTTCCAGCAGAAAGACGGTGTTGGGGAACTCTTCGCGCACGCGGGCCACGATGTAGGTCCAGGTCTCAGCCGGAATCATGTAGCCGGCATCGCAGCGGAAGCCGTCCACACCCTGGCTGCACCAGAAGAGAAAGACCTTGGCCATGTAGGTGCGCAGCCGCGGGTCGCGATAGTCCAGCTCCACGAGATCGGCCCAGGTCACGCCCCACGCGCCCGGCGAGACGAACTCGCCGTCGGGGCGGCGCTTGTACCAGTCCGGATGGTGGGTGTGCAGCGTCGCGGCCCAGCCGGTGTGGTTGGCGGGCAGGTCCATGAAAAGGCTGCCGCCGCGGCTGTGCACCGCGTCGACCAGCTCGCGGAACTGCTCCAGCGGCGTGGCGCGCGTGTCGAACTCCGCCAGCGCGGGATCGACCGAAAGGAAATCCAGGGCGGCAAAGGCCGAGCCGTAGCGCCCCATACGGCCGTAGGTGGTCGGCACCGGATGGATCGGCAAGAGCTGGACGATGCGGAAACGCAGGCGGCCCATGATCGTGTCGAGCCGACGGATCAGATCGCGGAAAGTCCCCGAGGGCGGGATCACGGTGTAGCCTTGCCGGTCGAGCGCCGCCTCATGCGCGCCGATTTCCGGCGTGCGCGGGTTGCGGTGCAGCGCCGCGCCGAACTGGCGCACGAAGGCGGTGTACACGGTGTTGGCGCAGGCGGTGTGGGCGGGACCGACCTTGATGCGCAGGTTGTCGCCTTCCGGCCATTCCGGCACGGACGATCCCTTGGCGAAGAAACAGGCCTTGCCCTCAAAGATGCCGACCTCGGTCAGCGGAATGCGCACGCGGAACACACCGGGCTCGCACGCGGGCATCGGGATATCGTGCCAGTCGCGCGCCAGCACCGGCTCGCCCGATTCGGTGCTGGCGATCAATTCCTGGCGCCGCACATGCGCCATGCCGAGGTTGGTGCGGAAAACGGCGCGTCCCGGCCGCGGCCGGTCGAGCCGCAGTGTCACTTCAAAGAGATCTCCGGCCCATTTCAAATGAGGCGTGTCGGCTGATGGGGTCTGTTGCATAGTGGTGTACAGCATAGCCGAACACGCAGCGGAAGGCTATGCGCTTCTGGAGTGAGGTTTGGGTGGGATTCAAGATAGATGATGGGATAACGGCAGTCTGACGGGAGTTCTTCT
>DAOTKE010000075.1:0-16975 GCA_035449085.1 Kiritimatiellia bacterium
TCAGAATTAACTTGCCGGGCTGACGCGAGTGGTGACCGGTGGCGATGGCGAAGATCTTGCCACTCCCCGGAATGCCGCGCGCGTGAATGATGGTGGTCGGGAACCACGAGTTCTCACCGTAGACCGCGCTCTGAGCGGTACCGTCGGGCAACATCTGAAAGAGCGGCTGGGGATACATCTGCGAGCGGTCGTTGTACTCCCAGCGCGTGTAGAGCACGCGGCCGTCCGACGTGACGGAGGGATAGTTGAGGTGAACCTGATCGAAGGTCATCCGCAGAATGTTCCGGCCGTCGCGGTCACAGCGATAGAGGTTGCTGACCTCGGTCCACCAGCAATCGACGATCTGCATACAACGCGTGGAGTTGAAGAGGATCCGTCCGTCCGGCAGATAGCACCCCTCGTAGTCGGCGATGCCGAGTCCCTCAGTCAACGGGCGAATGTTGCGTGTTGCCGCGTCCATTTCGTACAGGTGGTAATCGTCGTCGCGGTCGGAGCGCTTCAGCGCGAAGAGGATGGCCCGTCCGTCGTCATCCACGTCCGCATCGCGGATGACGCCCTCCTTCGTCTCGGTGAGCACCGTCTCGTGCCAGAGGCCGCCGTCACGCCATTCGGCCAGACAGAGCTGGCCGCCGGCGCGGAAACTGCGCTCTGACTGGGCATCGGAGAGCGCCTCCGTGTAGGCATAGTGCGAGCCCCCCATCACAAAATGGCGCGCGTAGACCAGGCGCGGGAACTCGGCCTTGACGCGGGCCAGACGGCGGGCGCGGCGTTGCGCACAGGCGGCGCGATAGGCGACGAGAGCAGCCTCGCGCGAGCCCGCGCCAACCTCCTCAGCGGGCATACCCGAAACAGTAGCGACGGCCGACAGAAAGCGCGTGAGGCCGTCCGCACTTCCCACGAGTTCCGGCCCCGTCAGAGGCGCGAGGTCTTGGCGCAGCCAGTCCGCCAACACCTCGTCATGTGCCTCGACAGCCGCCCAGAGCGCGTGAGGGTTTTGGCTTTCGGCCTCCGTCAAAGCACGCCCCAACAAGACCGTAGCCAGAGTCCGACCGTCCGGCGCCCCCCCCGGTCCGGCCCGCGCGAACAGCGCGACCCAAAAAACAACAAACGCGATTCTCCTGATACGGTGTTGCATCATACATCCCCTACGTTGTACCCCAAACCATACAGAATAGAGCGTCCATGCGGCAAGTGGTAATCAGGGCCACGGATGGAAACGAAGCGGTTTTCTTGGTGGCAAGCTGGCGGTGAGCATGCTATCGTTCTCCAACATTGATTACGTGAGTTGCGGTGGGGATCGTACGGCCCGGTTGACGCACGGGGTGGACATCAGCCCAAAGGACATGTCTGGAAAGTGAAAACGAAGGGAAAGATGAGAATGGGAAGATTCTGTTTGGCCGCGGGTCTGGCCGCTCTGCTGGCGGGATGCGCTTCGACGGCACCTGCGCCTGATACGGCGCCTGCACGTGACGCGACGAAATCGTGGAAGCCGATCGGCAACCGCAAGGCGCGGGTCGTCCAATGGGGCATCATCCACAACCATGCAAAGGGCAAGTGGGATGCGGTTCTCAAACTCACGAATGATTTTGAGCTGGTCGGCTGGGTGGATGATCGCGCGTCCAAGGCCATGCGGATGCATGAACCGGACCCGAAACCCTACGCGAAATATCCGTGTTTCACCCCGCAGCAGGTTTTCGACGAGGTGAAGCCTGATCTCATTGTCGTCGAATGCCCGAACTCAGAACTCGTCGGGGTCGCGACCGAGATTGCGAAGCATGGCATCCCGATGCACATGGATAAGCCGCTCGGCACAGATCAGGTCGGCTTCGCGAGGATGAGCCAGATCTGCGAGACGCTCAGCGTGCCGCTGCAGATCGGGTATATGTTCCGCGCAAACCCCGCGATCAACAAAATCGTCGAACTCGCGAAGGACGGAACGCTCGGCGAGATCTACGCGATTGACGCGGATCTCGACCACAACTACGGCTATCCGAAGTATCCCGAATACGCGACGCACTACCCGGGCGGCACGGCGTACCTCCTCACGTGTCACGTGATTGAATGGGCGATGCCGATCTTCGACGACGCGCTGCCGCTGAAGACTTATTCGATCATCAAGCCCGCGCCGGGCGATCCGGATTGGGCGGCGACACATACCCTGACCATCATGGAATATCCACGCGCGAACGTGACGGTCCGTGTCTGCTCACGCGGCACCCAATCGCGTCGGCACATCGCTGTTTACGGGGCGAACGGATGCGCGATCATGGATCCGATCGAGGATTTCACGAAGGTCAAGCACGAGACTGGCGGACTCACCGGAACGACGCTGAAAAACCTCGTGATCCAGTTGACGCTCAAGGAGGCGAAGAACGGCTACAAGAAGGGGTTCCAGAAGATCGAGCTGCCGTCCGCCGAAGACCGCTACGCGGGACAGCTTCAGGAACTCGCGCGCATCTTGCGCGGCGAGATCCCTTATCCTAAAGATCTCTATCGGCACGATCGCCTCGTCCACAAGGTCTCGCTCGACGCATGCAACCTGCCGACCGTGCCGATGGAGTGACGGTGTGACCTTATTTCGAGAATCTGACGACGAAGCCGCCGCCGGGCGCCATGTGCAATTTCAGCTTGTCACCGGCCTTCACGGCCACATTCGTCTCTCGCACGTAATGCGTGCCTTCGCGATCTGAATCCGGCACATCGCGGAAGATTTCCGCGCGCCACTGTCCCTTGCCGAGGAAAGAGGTATCAAGCACATAGTCGCGGGCGGAAATGTCCGTCATGCCTGCGGCATACCAGGAACCGTCCTTGGCCTTGCGCGCGGCGACCACCATCGAATCGGGGCATCCGTCCAGTCCGACCGTATCGGCCCAGACCACCGGTGTTTTCGCCATGAAGGCGAACGATTCCTGGTTCTTCTCGTAGTTCGTCGGCGAATCGCACAACATCTGCAACGGCGCCTCGTATAAAGCCATCATCGCCATCTGGCGGCAGCGTGTCCCGACAGACCCTGGAAAGTTCTTGTCCTTGGAGGCATAGCCGGCACCGATCGCATAGTTGAGCATCGCGCCGGGCGTGTAGTCCATGGGACCGGCCGTGAGACGCAAAAAGAAGGCCGCGACATCATTGAACATCATCTCCTTTTCAGCCTCCGCGCCACCCTTGAACCACTTCATCTGCTCAAGTCCGTGGATGCCCTCGTAATTCACGATATTGGGATACTTGCGCTGCATGCCGACGGGACGATAGACACCGTGATAGTCGACCAGCATTCGGTGCTTCGCGCAGGCGGCCGCAAATTTCTCGAGAAAGTTCGCGATCTCCGCGTCGCCCCGGTCCATGAAATCGACCTTAAAACCCTTTGCCCCACACTTGGCGAAATGCGACGCTACGCGCTCTTCCTCGCCATAGACCTGCGCCCAGGCCATCCACAGGATGATGCCGATGCCTTTCTTGTTCGCATAGTCGATGAGATGCGGCACATCGACATCAGGATGGAACTTCCAGATATTAAGCTTCTCGCTCCAGCCCTCGTCGAAGATCACATATTCGACACCTGTTTTCGCGGCAAAGTCGATGAAGCGCTCATACGTCTTCGTGTTACAGCCTGAATCGCCCTGATTATCGAAGCAGTTCCACCAGTCCCAAGCAACCTTCCCCGGCTTCACCCACGAGAAATCCATATCGGCCTGCGGTGCTGCCAGCGCGCGAACAATGTCCGCCTCGCAGACCTTTGCGGGCTGGTCGGCCAGGGCAAACGTCCGCCACGGGAACGAGCGCGTTCCGGCCGTTTCCGTCAGATACGTTTCATGTTCCATGACACGCACCCACCGGCCGCCCGTCTCAACCAGTTCTTTGCCCCAGCCGGCCACACGTTGCGTCTTTTTCGGCCAACCGGCGAAACGCGAATCAAACCGCACAGCACCGTCCCCATTGCCGTCGGTGCTGACCAGATTCCAAATCGGATAGTCGCGGACGTCCGATTCCGTCACCACGACAAACGTCCCATCGACGGAGTAGGCGAACGGCAGATAAACCATCCCTTTATCGCCCCACGACTTGCCTGTCAATGCGTTGGTTTTCAGTTGAGCAACAGCCATCGCGACAGGAATGGTCTCTTCATTCCCGAAGCTGCCGGTGCAATTCGCCCAGCAACGTGCATCCCCCTTAGGCACACGGATCGACGCCTTCTCGCCATCAATCCTGATTCGCCCGGAATACGCCGTCTCGAAACGGTAGGCGACGCCATCATTGCGCGCGGCAAGGCGAACCCCCCAGTCGCCAAAGTCCGCAAACGCCTCGTTGCCCGCCAGGCTGATCTTCTCCTTCTTGTAGACGGGCGCCAATTCCTCGCCCTTCTTCTTGGACTTCTGAACACGCTGCAGCACCCCCTTCAGCCACGAACCGTTCACGGTCATGCCGATCTCCGTCCGAGCCACCAGCACCTTGCCGTCGCGAAGAACAGAGTACGCCAACGGCTCCGTCCACAACCGGATCTCATTCTTGCCGTCAGGCGAAACAGCCGAAACCACCGGATGCTTTTCCGATTTGCATAAACAACACCCTGTCACTGTCATCAGGGCAAGCATCCCCACCCAAGTCATCTTTCTCATCTTGATCTCCTTTCCATTGAAGAAAACCTTACTCGATTTATCCATGTGCGGCAACATCAACAACAGCAATAAAAAACAGGTTGTTTCTCACACGAAGCCACGAAGGTGGATGCCGGTTTAAAAGAAGCCTTTGTGGCCATTGTGCCTTTGTGTGAGATTGAATTGGGTTGCGGGTTCCTTGCCCGAGTTAGTGGTAGTGCTCGGCGAGAGTAGCCTCGGCGTCGTGGATCCAGGACGGATCGAAGGCATGGCCGCGCGGCAGCTTGACGAACAGCCGCCGGGCGCAGAGACGCGTCGGCCCGCCGGGCGGCGAGACCAACCGGTCAAGCCAGTGACCGGGTAACGCACGCAAGACGCCGGCCAACATGTCAAGCAAATCAAGCGGCTCTTCGGCGGCAGGCGCCAGCACGAACTGCCACAGGATGTGCGGCTCGGCACGCACGCAACGCCGGATCAGTGCCGCGATCTCTTCGCATCGCGCAAAAAGATCCACACCCGACAGAATCAGCGCCTGCCGGTTGGCGCGCGCGGATGCACACACGTCCTTTGAGGCGGATTCCACCTCCACGCACAGCCGGTCAGGAAAGAGGTCCGGCAGGCGCACGCCCACAAAGCGACGCGTGGGCGAATCGAACCCGCCGAGCCGTTCGGCGGCCCAAGCCTCAACGCGAGCCAATCCGCGCGCATTGAGCCGATCCGTCGCCAGCACACGGTAGGGCGGCAGGCGTTGCGCACGCAATCCCAGTTCGCATGCGCGGTCGCGCAACTCGGTGCCGGGCAGCAGCAGCGTCGGCAGGAACTGCGGATGGATGGCCTCACCGAAACGCGCCAACCAGCCGAGCGAACGCTGCACATCCTGCTCGTCCTGCGCGGGCAGGGCGTACATGAAATCAAGCGTGGGGCGGATACCATGGCGCAGGAGCGACTCGACACCGCGCAACACGCGCGACTCGGCAAGCGGACGATGCAGGCGCTTCAGAACCTGCGGATCGGTGCTCTGGATGCCGACCTCAGCTTCGGCCACACCGGCCTGCGCCATGCGGCGCGCCTGGTCATCAGTCAGAGTGTCCGCGCGGATCTCGACAAAAAACGCGATGCGACGTCCCGGGTTTTCGCGGCGCATCACGGTCAACACCTCGTCGAAGCGCGGGTGCGCGTTGAAGGTCGGGTCGAGCAGCCGGATCTCGCGTGCGCCTCGCCCGCGCAGCACGCGGATGCGCGCCGCCACCTCGTCGGGCTCCAGGCTGGTGGTCGTGGTGCGCCTGAGATTGTAACAACAAAACGCGCAGCGCATCGGACAGCCGCGATACGTCTCCAGATAGGCCATGCCGTTGGCGTCCGGCCGGTTGACGGGGTGGTCGGGCGCGGGCAGCAGATCGCCCAAGGCCTTGACCGGACGTCGGCGCGTGCCGGCCCGCCAGCCGCCGTCCGAGGTGCGCCACACCACACCCTGCGTATGGGGCGCACGTCCAGTGCGGAAGAAACGCAACACCTCCGGGAAGACGGCCTCGCCCTCGCCGATCACCCAGACGTCAGCCGGGAAACGCGACGCGGACTGCGAGCGTCGCACGTCACCCACCTTGGGCAACAGCGGGTGTTCCGCCGCGATATCCGGTCCGCCGAGCGCGATCTTGAGCGCGGGCAGACAACGTTTCAACTGCTTCAACAGATGCAGGGTACGCTCGATGTTCCACAAGGCGCAGGTGGCGGCCAGCGCGTCGGGACGCAGTGCGACCAACCTCCTCACGAGGCGGGTGTCAGGCTCGATATCCTGTTCGACCGGTGTTTCAAGCACCGTCCAGTGCGCTGCCTCAGCCGAACGCTCCAGCGCCGCGCGCAGGCAGGCCGCAGCGGGCATCAGATTCTCGCCCGGCGAGGTGATGTCCGGGTCGAGGCGTGGCAATTGGAGGAAGAGCAGGCGCATGTCCGCGCGAAGTGAGAGGAGGAAGGAGAAGGGAGGAAGGAGGAAGGAGAACTTTCAATGCTCAACGTTCAACTCTCAACTTTCAAGTATTGGACGAAAAGTCAGGCGTCCAGCTCGATCGTGACGGCCTGCTTGTGGCCGCACTTCGGACAGGTCCAGTCCTGCGTGTAAGGCTGTCCGGCCTTGGGCGTGTCGATCTGCATCTCCTCGCTCAGAAAACCGCACTTCTGGCACCGGATCTTGATCGTGGTTTTCTGACTTCCGGCGGCGATCACGACCGCGCCGGAGACCTTCAGCTTCGGGATGTTCGCGTCGGCCGGGGCGGCGGTGGCAGCGGGCTCGGCAGCCGGCCGGCAGCCGCTCTGTGCGGCGGCCAACAACGATACGGCGGTACCGGCAAACAGCGTGCGGATAAACAGGCGGCGTGTCGTCATAAGAAAACTCCTCGGTTCGTTAATAACGCATCTCTCAGACGGAATGACCCATACTTTTTCCGGCATTTCCGCGAGGAACGCCGTGGCCTTGAAAGCCCCGATCACCTTGCTCACATTCACGGCGGCCAGTCTAACAGACCCATGGGCACTGTCAAGCGCCCGACGCCCGATCACCAACGGCCGTTGTGCACGAAGTCCGGATTGAAGCGCGTGCGGGGTTCGGGCGTTTCTGCCGGTCGGCCGACGGCGACCGCGGCGACCGGCAGGATCGTCTCGGGCACGCCGAACTGACGGCGGATGCCGGCCACGCGGTCTTCATTCGGGTGGACGCCCAGCCAGACCGCGCCGAGCCCGAGCAGGTGCGCGGCAACCAATAGGTTTTCGACCGCGGCAGAACAATCCTGCAGCAGGTAGGAGCGTTCCTGTCGATGGGCCTGCGCCGGATCGCCGCAGACCACGATGCCGAGCGCGGCCTGGCGGAGCATTTGGCCATACGGCAGCAGTTCTGCCAGCGCGTCGAGATCCGCGCGCTCACGCACTACCAGAAAGCGCCAGGGGTCGCACGCCATGGCGGAGGGCGCGGCCATCGCGGCCTCCAGCAGGGCGCGCAGTTCAGCGTCACTGACTGCCGCTCCCGGACGGTAAACCCGGACGCTGCGCCGTCCCAGCAGAGGAAGAATCTTGTCATTCACGGATCGCAGTATACGCCCTTTACGTATCCAGCTCAATCGTGACGGTCTGCCTGTGGGTGGTAAAAACAAACCGCATCTGCAGGGCCGACGCATCTAAATTTACCTCGCTGCGTCAGAACTGAGTTTGTGGGGCCGATTAAGATTACGATTACGAGAAGACAAGCCTCGGGATCTGACTGAAAATAGCAAATAAGCCCGTCGCTCGGTTGCGCAGCGAATGCTCGAGGAGGAACGTTCAATGCTTCGAGTTATGGCCGAGGAATTGCCGGACACTGCCGCCAGACATTTCGTGATCACCGGGCTGACCCCGATACCTCCCCTAATCCATGCAGAATCGCGGATTGGTCGCGTCCAATCCGCGATCTGCAAAAGATAGGCCATTCATATAGCCAGATGGATTTTCTGTCCCTTACGAGCCAACAAGCACAATAAAAAACAAGTTGTTTTCCCGCGAAGACGCGAAGGCGCAAAGGGGTTGGGACTACTTGGCGTCTTGGCGGGAAAGAGATTCAGTTGTGATCACACATTGGGTGCATTATCAAAGCGATCTCTGCCGCACCGCTCCGCATGAAAATGGACTGGGAGGCCCTGAAGAAAGCGGCACGGGCAACGGAGTGCCGTTCCGACACCCGCGACACCCGACGCACGGTTCCGATGTTCACCCGTAACCCGTTCCGCCGTCCGTCCCCGGCACCGTCACGGGGCTGAGCCTCAGCGCGCGGGCCGTCCGGAGATCCCCCCACTCGGCGAACCGCATCCTCCGCGCGCCGTCCCTGCGTTTCGGGCCGAAAAAACGCCTGTTGTCGCTGAAGACCCGTTCCACGAACGCTTTGCCGCCGATCGCCATGCCGTCCGTGAAGTACCGGACCCGGCAGCGTAGCGCCTGCTGAATCGTCAGCTTCCCTCCGCTTTCGATGACTTTGTCGACCTCGCCTGTCTTGATCCCCGGACGCACGACCCGCCCGCCGTACGCCGCATGCCGTTCCTCGCCCGCAGTGTAGAGCAGCACGCGGTAGCGCTTCGCGGCCCGACGCCAGCCGTCCGCCTGCTCCAGCCACCGCGAGTCATGGACGGCGACGAGCCCCTCCCGCGCCCGCTTCCCTCCGGCGCACGCCTCGCCGTACCCGCTCCAGCGGTAGTCCTTCGGGTCGGCGACGATTTTCGCCCGCACCGGGTTCAGGTCGATGTACGCCGCGACCGCCGCCTTCGCGCTCTCGCCGTTCTCTACCAGCACGCTCTTGAACCGCTCCTCCCACAGCGTGCCCGAGCGCCCGTGCCGCGCGTTGTACGACATGCTGTAGCGCTGCTTCAGCGTCTTCACGAACGCGCTCACGTCCCCCATCCGCGCCCTGATGTTATCCTGTTCCCTGTCAGCAAGACAGCCGGCCCCGTTCCTGCGCCATTCGTCCCACTGCTTCATCCTCGCCGCGACGTAAGCCGAGCCGTAGAGAGCCGTCATCCTGCGCAGCAATTCCGCTTCGCCCACCTCGCCCCGCTCCGGCACCTCCACCAGCAGGTGGAAATGGTTCGACATCACCGCGTAAGTCAGCACCCTCACGCCCGAGAACGCCTCCGCCCTGCGCATCATCTTCCGGAAAATCTCCTTCTCCCCGTCGTCCAGCCTGAACGCCCGGTCCACGATCCGGCTCACCACGTGGTAGCACCCCGTCCCCTCCGCCTTCACCCGCGCATGCCTCATGACCCGCCTCCTCTCTCGTACGCCGCCCACTCTACCACCCGTCGCCCCGCCCCCGCAACAAGATTCTTTCTAAAGACCTGTCCCTCTGATTAAAGACCTGTCCCTCTGTTCCATTGGTGGTGAAAGACTCTGCCGCGACGACGCGCCGCCCCTTGGCGTGCGCGATGGATGCCGCCTGCCGCACCCAGTGCGGGCTGTCGAGCTTGGCCCAGAACTCCGCCATCGGGATGTCGGCCTGCTCGCCGTAGAGCAGGTCGTCGGACGGAATCTCGCCGTAGGGCTCGATCGCGAGCTGCAGTCCGCTCGCATGCGCCAAGCGGCGCATCTCACCCGCGTAATTTTCAGCGAACATCTCGGTGATCGTGAGACGGAAGTCACGGTAGAACGCTTCGGTCGCGGCGACGGACTCCACCACGCGTCCGGCCAGCGTCGGCAACCACGGCGTGATGTCGTAGCCGTTTCTTTTTGCGAACGCCTTCTCAAAGTCGCGCGTCCAGTTCTGTGTGCCCACTTCGTAACTGTCGTTTAGAACCGTCTTGAGCACGGCATTAGTGCCCGCGAGCGGCCCGAGCGCAGCAACCGTCTTGCCCACGTAGTTCGCCCAGTGGATGCGGAGCGCCTCCTTGGAGAGCTTGTCGCACTCGAGGCCCTTTCCGTGTTTGGTGCTCGGTCCATTCATGCACTTGAGCGCCGAGTACCCGATGCGCAACACGGTCCATTGGCCTGCGGGGGCATCCCATGTGAGCGTGCCGTCTGCGGCTTGCTTCGTCAGTTCGACCACCGCGCGTTTCTGCACGACCGCATTGGCGGGCGCGTCGTTCGTGTCGGGATGCGTGTATTTGCGACCGGGGTAAGAGAAGGTTTTGTATCTCCAGTCCGAGACCGAATGGCGTGCCGCCGGCGTCGGGTAGGCGAGTACGGCGATGTCACGGTAGAACCCGACCGGATCATCCGGCTGCGGGAGTGTAACGGAGACCCGTGTGCCGCCCTTGATCTCTGTTTGCGTGAAGACAACTCGCTTCATCGCGTATTCGGGCGTGTTCCACGGCCCGCCGGAGTTCGCCCAGCCACTGCAGTTCGCGATGCCAAGCTCGAGCCCCAGCCGATTGGCCTCCTCTGCGGCGAACTTCACCGTCTCGTACCACTCGGGCGAGTTGAACGCGAGCGTACCTTCGGGCACGCCCCAACGCATACCGCCGACGTCGAAAAGGATTGCGCCGCCGATGCCAACCTCCGCCATCGCCTCGAGGTCGGCTTTGATGCCTTCCCGCGTGACGTTTCCGGCCATCCAGTGCCACCACACCTGCGATCTCGCAGAGGCGGGAGGCGCGGCGAACCCCCGCGCGAGATCCGCGCCCCCTGTGCCGGCCTCCTCAGCGAAAACAGCGGCGGTGGCCAGAGCCGCACAGACCGACGTCGTTTTAGCGAGTAAATTCTGTATGCGCTTATTCATTGGCGTTGGGAGACCCTTCTTTACCATCGTTGAACACCGTCGTTGTCAAGGCACGACAAAGTAACTCACACTGCGCCTCGGTTGGCAAGGCGAAATCCGGCAAGCGGCACTCATCGGGTGCGATTCAACTTTGTTGAATCCGCCCCCGAAAGAGGAGTTAGGAGTTAGGAGTTTTAATACCTTGGAGATTACGAGAGGGAACCACCAACAGAACTGCCATGCGCCCCCGATACCGATGGACATCTCCCACACGCCACATAAACGGGGCGCAGTTCCGCCATCGAAGGTCAAAAAACACAGAACAAAAACCGACAACTCCTTGATATAGCGACTGTTGGCGAAGCTACGCTTCCGAAGACGTGACACACCGTTCAAACCGACAGTGTAATCACGCGCGCCAAGGACGCTTGCGCTCAATCGGCTGATCCAGAATGCTTGTCAACAGATTCACATTCTCGATGAGCTGGAAATCATACGTGCCGACACAAATGAAGTCCGCCCCGCTCTTTAAAGCGAAAGGAAACGCATCTTTGGGGTGAAGTGCGCCGGCCGCCAGAATTTTGAACGCGATCCACGGCTGCTCCAACTTTTCCATAAACGCCACGGTTTCTTCCGGATTCGTACAGAAGATATTGTCGTGCTGCGGATCGTTCGGACGGGCTGACCAATAGTTCAACTGGTGCAGCGTCTTCATCCAGAAATCGGGCACCAGATCATGCTCGACACAAAACTTGATCGTCGCAAGGTTGTGCGCACCGATGCCGACCGGCACCCCGAGCTTGCGCATGCCTTCCAGAATCTGCGCGAACTTTTTGTAATCGCCGTTCTTGGCCATGCTGTCGGAGTGTCCGCCGTGCGTGTACACCGCCGAGGCTCCCTGCTCAACCGACACTTGAGCGCCGCGGATCAGACCTTCTTTGTGGCCGCAGTCCGAGATGAATTGAATCTTGCCTCCCTCTTTCCGCCAGTAGTCATTGATCACCCGCATCAGCGCCGGGTTCGTCACAATCGAATTGATTCCGCACGCCTCGGCCATTTTGAACGTACGGAACACGCGCCAGTCCTCATGGTACGCTTTGACCAGCTTGTCGGTGTAGAGCAGGTCGCGCGCATGCGCCCATCCGCCGATCAGGTTACCGCCCAGAATCATACGGCTCAATTTGAGCGATCCGATTGTTCCGTATTGATCGATGGGCTTCTTTAGGTCTTTGATGTCCGCAAACGTAAAGCCCTTGACAGTCGCACCGGTCACGGCATCCGGCTGGGCCAGCAGGTTCTCGCGTTCCCACACGCGGCCGTGTTTGCGAAAAAAAGCGTAGCTGAAGGCACCCAGCACCGGCAGCGAGCTGAGGCTCATCAACAATTCGCGGCGGGCGGCGGAGACGACCGGTTCATCCCGCGCCTCATCCGTCGATTTGCGCAAGCTGCGCTTAAAGCAGACACGCGGCAAGGCGGCCAGGCAGGCGCCGAGCCCGTACGAAGGCACCCACATGACGGCCAGCAACGCCACCGCCTCGATAACGTTACGGTCGATGAAGAGGAAGTGGCCCTCGGACGAAGCTGCCAGGAACGGCGGCTGCGCCACGTAGTAAAAAGCCAACAGCAGAATGCCGGCCGCCGCAGCCGGCCTCACCATCACGCCGACAATCAATGCCAGACCGATCAACGTCAAGCCCCACATGTTCATCAGATCCACGGTCTTCAGCAGCCAAGGCGTATCGGCGATCATCTTGAACATCGGCGCGGCAAACCATGAACTCATGCGCAGATAGCCGACCGAAGACCAGCCGCCGGGCTGGATCAGCTTCCAGATTCCTTCGTACAGGAAATGCCAGCCGATCAACATCCGCAAAAATGTCATCACCATCGTTTTTTCAACCCGAATTACTTCTGCCTTTTTCATAATCTTTTACTCCTGATTGATCGCCATCACTTCACAGGACTTATGCACATTGACACACGTGTTTGTGATGTTCATCGCTGCGCGCCTTTCTCAAACGTCCACGCGCCAGGCCTTCAGCGTTTGACCAGCACGGCGTCGTGCGCCGCCACGGTCATGGGCAGGCTGCGGCCGCCCCACGTCAGCGTCACCGCCTGCGGTTTGCGCGTGGCGTTGGCCAGCACCACCGCCTCGCGCCCGTCCGCGGCGCGGAAAGCGTTGTGAAAGACCGCAGGGATCTGCCGGTCGTCGTACTCGATTTTGGCGCATTCCAGCGCGGGCTGCCGCATCAGCCGACCGTGGGCCAGCCAGGGACGCCCCTCGCCGTGATACAGCTCGATCCAGCGCCGCATGAAACGCGCGTCCGAGTTGAAGCCGGCCGACACGACCTCTTTCACGCCGCCGTCGGCCAGCACCTCTTCCAGCCGCATCTCGTCGACCCAGACGACCGCCTCACCCGACGCATGGCACATGACGCGCAGCATCTCCGCGCCCTCCGGCATCGTGAAGTCGGCCGCGACCCGCTGCCAGCCGCTGCCGGGCGCGGGGAACTTGAGCTGGCCGCCCTGTCCGGTTGGTTTGAGTCCGGGCGCGAACACGCCGAAGTTGATCCCGTTCGGCCGCGCCAGCTTGCCGGTCTTGAGCCAGGCGCTCAGCCGGTATCTGCGCCCGCCGCCGAAGCTCTCGGCTTCCGCCGCCACATTCTGCGAGACCTGCACAATGTCGCCGGCCGTTTTGTTCTCCAGCCGCAGACTGGCGACACCGCTATGCTTCTCTTCAGTGTCGATAAAAGCCGCGCCGTTAAAAGCCGTTTTCTGGTATCCGCTCAGTTTTTCCCAGCCGAGGAAGAACTTCCCGTCGGCCGTCAGGCCGTCAAACCCGCCGTTGGCGAGCATCACCTCTTGGAAATCCTTGCCGGACGGCACCATGTGGGGCATCTGGCCGTCGGCCAGACAGTGCGCGTCCCACACGCGGTTGCCGCGGCGCGGGTTGCTCTGGAACGGCGGCAGGTATTCGTGGTAGATATAGTTGAACACCGAGGCCCACTCGCCCTTCCGCTCGCAGTCGCGGTAATCCTGCAGGCCCATCAGGTGGTTGAACCACTCGTTGGGCTCTTCGATGCAGACGACCGCGTCAGGCTCGGTCTTGCGCATGGCCTCGCGCATACCGACCAGTTGTTCGGCGAAAGCCTCGGTCATCCAGCGGCCGCGGCCTCTGGGGTGCCCGTGCCAGTCCGCGTAACAGGTTGGCCAGCTTGCGCCCACCACCTGGTCCACCTGAATAAGCTCGCAGCCGAGCCGGGCCAGCGGCGCGCAGATGTCCTCGTTCCACCAGCGGCGCGCCCAGGGGTCGCCGCCGCACAGGCAGGCGGTGTCGCCGCCCTGCAGCCAGCCGGGCGTGCGCAGATACATTTGGCCGTCGCGGTTGTGCACGGCATGTTTGCGCCCGAGCTTGTCAAAACGCTCGCGGTCGTCCCACTCGAAACTGCCGTCGGCGCGCTTGTTGTACGTCAGCGTCCAGTGGTAGCCAGACGGCCAGGGGAAGGCGTGGCAGCCGAGCTCGCGCGTCCGGGCCACCAGCCGGGAGAACTGTTCGTCCGAGGGATAGACCGGGAAATAGTCGGAGACCCAAAAGCCGCGCTTCTCCCAGCCCCAGTACGCCGTGATCAACGGGGCCTTGGGGAAGTGCTTCTGCCAGAACCCGGTGAGCCAGCGTTCGATGCTGTCGGGATCCGACAGCCAGTTGCGGCCGAAACGCACCATGGCCGGCGCGTCCTTGAGCCAGGCCGGCAGATCGTCGCGCTGCGTGAACGTCTTGGCGCACCAATGCCGCGTCCAGGCCCATGCGCGGTAACGGTCGGCCGCGTCCCGCCAGTCCGCCGGCGCGCCGTACGGCCCCGTGAAGGTCGAGACCGCGACGTCGTATGCTTGGCTTTCGGTGCCGGCCGCGAAGCACGGGCGTGACCAGGCGAACTCCACGCCCGCGCCGGTGCGCGTCACGACCAGGCTCTTGGGATACCCCTTGTCGTCATAGGCCGCGGTGTAAAAGCCGGCCCGGGCGTCATAATAGCAGCCGAACTGGGCCGACATGCTGCCGGGCTGGCTGACGGTCAGGTTCTGCCCTTTTTTCCATGACCCCGGCTTGCGGATCACGCCGCCCTTGGAAGAGCCCACCACCAGCGCGTCGTCATCGGCCGCCGCGCCCAGCGACGCGTCCAGGGTGATCTGGGGGTAGCTGACGTTCTCCAGCACCCATCCGTCGCGCATGACCACCTCGATACGCCAGCGCAGGTCCAGTCCGTCCGGATCCGCGCTGACCGAGCAGGTCACGCGCTCCACGCCGTTTGAGAAATCGGAATAGGTCAGCGTCGCCGCAGAGTCCGAGGTCCGCGCCATGCTGAACGCGCGTGCGGCCCAGCTCTCGACCGTGAGCGTCTCGCCCGGCGGCTCCGCCTGGCGCGAGACCGTCAGCGAGAACAGCCGCTGCGGGGCCTTGTCCACCGCCGCCAGCTCCACGCCGTCAGGCGTCTTGAGCGACGCCACGCCCCCGCCGCCGCCGTCCAGAACAATTTGCGCGCCCTTGCCCGCCAGCGTCACCGCCTCAGCGCCCGCCAGAAAAGCCGGCGCCGCAACCAGCGCCGCAACACAGGCCGCCCTCATCCCCTGTTGTTTCATCTGAGTCATCCTAGTAAGGTTCCTACGACACAAAAGCCAAAGCTACCTTCTCAGCTCCTCTGGATCACGCGCCATGAAACGCCGAACGACAGATCGACGTTAGCGAAGCCAAGCGTCGGAAGGCCGCCAAAGATCGGGGGAAGGAGGGGGCTTCAGCGACCTGCCCCCTGTTCCAGAAGAACGAGCGAGAGCGACGGCAGCTCCAGCGACGTTCCCGGCCCCCAAGATCCGCCAGAAGCTGTTTTCGGATGAATACTGTCCAGTCGCGTGACGCGCCAGGGCGCATCAGCCGCGCCTGCGAAAACCGGGGTTATGGAAACCGACTGAGGTCGGTTGTTGACCAGCAACACCGCCGCGCGGCCCCCCTTCCCTTTGGCCGCGCACGCATAGACACCTGTCCCGGGGAAATCCACCTGCACCGCCGCGCCGAGCCTGAAAAGCGCATTGTACATCCTGAAAGCTTCATAGCATGGCGTCGTCTTCAACGACGGGAAGTAGAACAGCCCGCAGTAGCTGCGGGTGGGGAGCGCATCGTAGTACATCGTACTGGCGACCGTACGGTCTCGCTGGAGAAGGCAGAAGACGGATGCCACGAACGCCGCGCCCGGCATTTCCTTCAGCAGTTCGAACTCCTCGCGCCCGTACTTCTTGTGGTTGATGAAGTTCCACTCGTTCAGAATCGCCTCGGTCGACCCGAGACCGTGCGAATCGAGGTATTCACGGCAGTAGCGCGCGTACTTTGCGACCTGCTCGGGGTCATCGGTGTAGATGTGCCAGGAGAAAAAGTCGAGCGGACTTTTCGTCCCGGGCGCATTCACGTAGTCGATGAAGCTCTTGAACCAGGTGAGGTAGCTGCCGTTGGCGTAGAGCGGATTGATCGGCCCGTCCAGTTCCATGAACCCGCAGCTCGCATAGCCGCCGATTCTGAGGTGCGGGAAGCAGGTCTTGAGATGCGTGGACGCCACGCGGTAGAGTTCGAAGAACTGCTCCATCGTGCCCTGCCACATGTCCGGATTGTCCGGCTCGTTCCAGATCTCCCAGTAACGCATCTTCCACTTCTTGCCGTTGGCCCAGCCTTCCGTGTAGTGACGGATCACGCGCTCGCAGATGCGGGCCCACTTGGCATAATCTTTCGGCGGGAAGATGTGGTAGGCTTTGATCTTGCGGCGACCGCCCTCGATCGTGACGCCCAGACGGTAAAACGGCTCGGTGCCGGCATTGACGACCGTCGAAAGCCAAGCGTCCGTCAGCGCGAAGTCGTAGCTCTCCTCCCGCGTCTCGTCCGCGTCAAAGTTCGGGAACACATTCGGGATGTCGATGTAGTGCGCACCGCCATAGTACCCCGCCGTGTCGTGGGTCCGGCAGAACGGAATGCCCGCCGCCTCGAAAGCCCGCTGCTTGCCCCAGTGTTCCATCGGTGCGTTGTTGACGCCATGCAGCGGCAGCACCGCCCCCGTTTCGCGTGCGAAGTCAACGCGCACCTCTTCCGCCGGCACGCCCAGAGCCAGCCCCGCCATGAACACAGTAAGAAGCTTGTTCTTTTCCA